>JAAYYR010000048.1 GCA_012515255.1 Clostridia bacterium
GCCAACTGGGGACGCGTACTATGCGCCGTTGGCTATAGCGCAGGTGACTTCAGTACCGAGACCATCGGCGTAAGCTTTAGCTCTGCCAAAGGCCGGATCGAAGTCTGCCGCAATGGCGTGGGTCTTGATTTTTGCGAAGACCTGGCCAAGGAAATTTTATTGGAGCCTGAGATACGTATTGAAGTCGCGATGCATCAAGGGGAAGCCGAGGCTACCGCCTGGGGCTGCGACCTCACTTATGATTATGTGAAAATAAACGGCGATTACCGAACTTAAGCCGGGAACCGCTATCAATAAAATATAATTTATACGGGTGAACAAAATGAAAAACGAGTATATCAGCGCTGAAGATGCGATAAAAGCTAGTATTTTGACATCAGCGCTGCCCTATATCCAGGAATATGCCGGCAAAGTGGTTGTAATCAAATATGGCGGCAATGCCATGACTAATGATGATCTCAAGCAGGCGGTAATGAGCGATATCGTCCTGTTGCACCAGGTCGGCGTCAAGGCCGTGGTGGTGCATGGCGGAGGCCCGGAAATCACGGCGGCGCTCGAAGCTCAGGGCATCAAGTCAAAATTTATCAACGGCCTGCGTTATACAGATGAAGAAACAGCCAAGGTCGTGCAAATGGTTTTATGTCGCAAGACCAATAAAGACCTGGTTAAGCTGATTAGCCGCTGCGGCGGCAAGGCTTTGGGCATCTGCGGACTGGACGGCTCAATGATTCGCGCCGTCAAGCTGGAAGCGGAACAGGATCTGGGCTATGTCGGCCAAATTACCGCTATCGACCCCTCGCCTATTCTTGATATTATGGCGACCGGCTATATCCCGATCGTCGCCGCGGTTGGCGCGGACGCCGCCGGACAGATTTACAATATCAATGCCGATACAGCCGCCGCGGCCATTGCCACCGCGCTCAAAGCGGAAAATATTATTCTTATGACGGATATCCGCGGTCTGATGCGCGACCCCAGCGATGAAAGCACTTTTATTTCCGAGGCTGACCTTGATTCCTTGGCCGAGCTGTTCGAAAGCGGCGCCGTAACCGGCGGCATGATCCCTAAAGTCCGCTGCTGCGAGGATGCTGTACGCGGCGGCGTAACTAGGGCCTCCATGATTGACGGACGTATTCCCCACTCGATTTTGATCGAGATGTTTTCCGACGAAGGCATCGGCACCATGATTCACATCTAAACAAGCAACCCTGCCCCGGGCAGGGTTGCTTGTTTATTCAGCCTTAGCCGTTCGCAATACAGGCAGGGCTCTTAAGCCAAGAGATAGCCGGCGCTTGATCCAAGCACTACTGCGCAAATAGGTATTTATTTCTTCTGCAACAGGCTCAGCGCCAAAGCAAAGCCCGGCTGCCGCGGCAGCCGCCTGGCCTACCCTGCCCTCCCGCAATTGAAACTGCTAATCAGAGGTAAAAAAGCCTGCCCCATCATTGGGTAGGCTTTTTATAATAATGTATTTTATCAGGATGCTCCAAGTCATCAGGGTGTTAAGGCAATCTCATACCACCAGCCAGCATTATTATAATCTCCATCATAGCGGCTATGGCTATAGGGGAAAAACACATATACTTTGCCATCTACCAGTTTGATATCCCCCGGCTGAGAAGCCGCGCTGGGCGTGGTAAACACAGTGTTGTTGATCTTAACGCCATAGCCGGCAATATAAGCCGAAAGATCCGTACCCCCGGTAATATATTGATAATCGCGGAACAGATAATAATCGCCGCGGTAATAGAAGGTGGTTCCGGTGGCAATATTTGCTCCGGGCTCCTCTTCAGGCGACCTGTCTTGCAGCTTTTGCTTGAATTGCTCGAGATCGCCCCAGGTCGTTACCTGATAAGCCGGATTGCCCAGGATATAGAAAACGCTTGCCGTGTTTTCGATGCCGCCCGGATCATCGCCGCCCGGGTCATCGCCGCCGGCATCTTCATCATGATAGC
>JAAYYR010000049.1 GCA_012515255.1 Clostridia bacterium
GCCGATGGGGTGATATCGGTAAAAGAGGGCAGAATCATTTCCCCGGCGCAGATATCCTCGCCGATTTGCCGGATATGCTGCCAGGGTACCGCGGCCTCATTGAGCCTGACGCCGGTTTTGACTTCGATAACGTCCTCGATCATAACCACAGCATCGCAGCCCTGCGGCAGCGGATCGCCGGTATCGACATGAATAAATTGATCATTGCGCAAATAAACGGGCGTCGTGCCGGTAGCGCCATAGGTGAGGCTGGCCAAGAGGGCGATGCCGTCCATAGCGCAAGCATGATAATGGGGGGCGCAGATTTGCGCATACACAGCTTTAGCGCTTCTGCGGTTTAGCGCCTCGCGCACGGCGATATTCTCTGCTTGCGGCTTCAGCCCATTGACGCCCAAAGTTAAAATATAATCCGCTACCGCTTCACGCAGCGGTATATTGGTTAAATATTGAAAAGACATAATACTCCCCCCTAATCCGTAGAATTCATGACCACCTGCACCGTGGCTCCCCCGGCCAGACCTTCACAATCGCGTGGTATGCGGATATAGCCGTCTGTGTCGCGCAGCTTGGTGATAAGTCCCGATTTGGCGTATACCGGCGCCGCCTGCAGGCCGGCTTCTCCCTGGATCAGGCATACCGGCATATATTCTTCCCTGCCATGGTTCGAGGAAATCGCCTCCGTAAGCGTAGCGGCGATGGCATGCTGACGCCAGGAAGCGCCCAGCATACTTTGTATCAGCGGCAGAACAAAGCATTCAAAAATAAAATGCGCGGCTACCGGATGCCCGGGCAGGCCGAAAACCGGCGTATCGCCCACGCTGCCGATAATCGTCGGCTTACCCGGCTTGACCGCTATGCCATGCAGTAATACCTGCCCCAAGGCCTCGATCGTTTGCTGGGTGATATCCCTGGCGCCGACAGAGCTGCCGCCGGAGATAAGCACCAGATCGCAGGCTGCGGCTGCCTGGCTTAAGCCGGCCAGCAAGGCGTTTTCTTTATCCGGAATGATGCCGTAGGCAACAGGCTCCGCGCCTGCCGCGACAGCGCCGGCGGACAATAACCAGGAATTGACATCCCTGATCTGGCCGATTTGCGGCTGCGCGCCGATCCCAACCAGCTCATTGCCTGTGGAAATAATGCCTACGCGGGGCTGTTTGGCCACGTATACCGTCTCATAGCCCAAAGCGGCTAAAGCGCCGATATCATGCGGGCGCAGTTTTTTGCCGGCTTTCATGATCACTTGCCCGCTGCTCACATCATCGCCGCGAAAAATCAGATTCGCACCCGGTGCGACCGGCCGCATAATGCCGATGGTGCCGTCTTGATAATCCTCGGTATATTCCAGCATTACCGCCGCGTCCGCGCCCGGCGGCAAAGCGCCGCCGGTTGCGATTGCCATGCATTTTTCGGCCAAGAGGTCATGGGGCGAGGTTTGTCCCATTAAAATCTCCCCTTGTAAATCCAGTATGGCCGGAATACTCTCTGAGCAGCCGAAGGTATCGGCGGCGCGCACGGCAAAACCATCCACTGTGGAGCGGTCAAAGCCGGGTATATCCTCCGCGGCGACAATAGTCCGGGACAGTACCCGATTGAGCGCGTCCGACAGGGCGATTGTCTCCTCCGCCATGCGCAGACGGCCGAATTTATCATCAATAAGGGCGCGGGTCTCGTCAGGAGTTTTTACTGTTAACAAGAGAATCCCCCCTACAGTATGTCAAGGAATAAAAACAATCTTCTTACAGGGTAGCAAAAAAAGCCGCTCAATACAAGTCCTGAGGCTTATGCCGTCCGCTGTAAAGCGCGGCTTTTATTATTATACCATTCAATGATATAATGTACCTGAATCCCCCGTAAATACAGCAAAAGGTGTGGTGGCAATGGATGATCAATATATGTACGCCAGATACGCGCGGCAGATAAGCCTGCCGGAGATGGGAATCGCCGGACAGGACAAGCTGCTCGCATCCTCAGTATTGATTTGTGGCTGCGGCGGCTTGGGTTCGCCGGCCGCTTTTTATACGGCCGCCATGGGCGTCGGCTGCATCGGCCTGGTGGATAATGATGTGGTGAGCCGCTCAAACCTGAACCGGCAACTGCTTTATACCCCCGCCGATGTGGGCAAAAGCAAAGTCGCTTGCGCCGCGGCCAGACTGCGCCAGTTTAATCCGCATATCAGCGTTAACGCTTATCCTTTGTATATTGATGCGACAAATATCGGCCCCGTCGTCAAAGACTATGATATTATCATCGATTGTTTGGATAACCTGGACTCGCGCCTGCTGCTCAATGACGCCTGCGTTACAGAAAAAAAACCCTTTATTCATGCCGGCGTCGCTCATCTGTCAGGGCAGGTTATGACCGTTATTCCCGGCCAAAGCGCCTGCCTGCGCTGCTTGCTGCCGGTGAGCCAAAAAAAAGACGCGCCGACCAGGGGCGTTATCGGCGCGGCCGCCGGGGTCATCGGTTCGCTGCAGGCTTTGGCTGTTTATAAATACCTGCTCAGCCTGGCGACAGATCAAGGGCAATATGTATTATTCGACGGCTGGAATAACCGATTGCAGCATCTGGAGCTCCAAGCCGACCCGGGCTGCTTCTGCCAAAAATAATCCTCTGATTTTATCAAATTACAATTAGGTTGAGCAGCTATTATTGACAACGCTGCTGTAATATGGTAATTTTCAAATGGTCATAATCTATAATACTGTGGCAGATATGACGAACAATGTCAATGCTTACAAAGAAGGGCGGCGATAACCGGCAAAATAATTTACTGCTTCTAAGAATTATACGATCCCACGAGTCGTTTGCCTAAACGCCGGCAATGCTGTCGCATGGTTAACGTCCAATGAGTGTCGCCGGAAACGGTTGCGCTTTCCGTGTTTGAGAAGTAGGATCGCCGCGGTGGATTTTGTTTTCAACGGCGTACCCTGTACGCCGCATTATTTTTTCAGGAGGGAAAAAAATGAAAAAAATACTACTCATTCTACTCGCTTGCGTTCTAGTTTTCTCCTTCGCTGCCTGCACCGCGGGTCAGACTTCTGATCCGGGCGTCGATGACCAAACTCCCACGCCGGAAAACCCGGTTATCCGTCTTTCAACGACAACTTCAGTCAATGATTCCGGCCTGCTCGCTTATTTGCAGCCCTCTTTTGAGGCTGCCACCGGCTATCGGCTGGAGATCAGCTCCGCCGGCACTGGCGCCGCTATCCAGGCCGCCAAAGACGGCAATGCCGATTGCCTGCTTGTTCACTCCAAAAGCCAGGAAGAAGCCTATATCGCTGATGGTTTTGGCGAAGTAAGGGTACCGTTTATGTATAATTTCTTTGTCGTCATCGGCCCCAAGGATGACGCGGCCAATGTCAAGGAAGCCGACACCGCCGCCGACGCTTTCAGCGCCATCGCCGACTCCGGCAGCACTTTCATCAGCCGCGGCGACGCCTCGGGTACCCATACCAAAGAGCTGGGTCTTTGGGTAGCGGCCGGTCAGCTTGAATCCGCCGATGCCACCGCGGACGGCACGCTGCCGGTAATCGACGCACCCTGGTATTTGAGCATCGGCCAAGGCATGGGCGCCACGCTTAATATGGCCCAGGAGAAACTGGCATATACGCTGTCCGACAAAGCCACTTTCCTCGCCAATGCCGCCAATCTGGCTGATCTTGATATCCTGCTCGAACGGGCTGACGATATGATGAACACCTATTCCATGATTGCCGTTACCCCCGAGCGTTATGACGACACCAACTATGAGGGAGCGCAGGCCTTTGTGACCTGGATGACCTCTGCCGAGGCCAAGCAGCTGATCGCCGATTTCGGCGTCGCCGAATACGGCCAGCAATTGTTCTTCAATCTCGAAGACGAATAACCATTAACCTTGATGATAATAAGAACCGGCCTGAGCCTCGGCTCAGTACCGGTTCTTATTATGAGGGAAAACATGGACAACTTTTGGCATGTTATTACGCTTTTATTTTCTGATGCAGGCGCCGAACTGCGTTATATCATCGGCGTCACATTAACGATGTCTCTTTTCAGCACCACGATCTCCACGCTGATCGGCATGCCGCTCGGCATTCTGATTGGCAGCCGGGAATTCCGCCTTAAAAAGCCGCTGATGCGCGTCACGCATGCTTTGATGAGCCTGCCGCCCGTGGTCGCCGGCCTGATCGTTTATCTCATCCTTTCCCGCAACGGCCCTTTGGGCGCCTTTCATCTCATCTATTCCCTGCAGGCGATGGTCATTGCCCAGGTGCTGCTTATTTCGCCGATCGTCTGCGGCCTTTCCACGTCCATAGCTTCTATCCGCGCCCCGCAGATGCTGGAAACAACCCGCGGCTTTGGCATGAAAAGAAGCAAGGAGATCTGGCTGCTGCTGTATGAAAGCAGAAGCCAACTGATCTCTGTTTTGATGCTGGCTTTCGGCCGCTCGATCGCCGAGGTGGGCGCTGTGCAGATCGTGGGCGGCAATATCGCCGGCAAAACCCGGGTGATGACGACAGCCATCATGCTGGAAACGAATAAAGGCAATTTCCAATATGCCATTACCCTGGGTGTCGTGCTGCTATTGCTCGCCCTGGTCGTCAATTTGGCCTCGGCCGGGCTACAGGAGAAATAAATGGCTGAACCGTTAATCAAACTGAGAGAACTGCAAAAAACGTATCATAATCGTTTGGTACTGGATATCCCCGACTTTTCTTTTGAGCCTGGCCTTGTGTACGCCCTGGTCGGGCCGAATGGCAGCGGCAAAAGCACCCTGCTCCGCCTGCTTGCCGGGGTCATACGGCCGAGCGCCGGCAACATCAGCCACAGCCTGACGAATGCCCGGGATATTGCTTATTTGCCGCAAAAGCCGTATGCTTTTAATTTTTCCGTGCTGAGGAATATCACTATGGCCTTGCCCTCCTTGATGTCTAAAACGGCAAAAGAAGAGCGGGCGCTGCACATCCTAAAAGAAGTCGGTATCGACAAGCTGCGTGCCGCCAAAGGCAATCGGCTGTCCGGCGCGAGGCGCAGCGGCTTTCTCTGGCGCGGATCTTGATCCAACCGCATCAATTATTGCTTCTTGACGAGCCGACGTCCTCGACAGATATTTCCGGTAATGAGCTGGTGGAAAACTTGATTATCCGCTACCGCGCGGCAAATAACTGCGGCTTGATTTTTGCCACCCATGCACTCTCCCAGGCCGAGCGGCTGGCAGACCGCATCCTGTTTTTCTCGGCGGGACGCATCATAGAATATGGCCCGGCAAAACAATTGCTGCAGCAGCCCCAAACGGCGGAATTCGCCAATTTCCTGCATTTTTGGCGCTATTAGATTTCGCCTGGCGAATCTTTTTCTTTAGCGGGACGGCGGCTGAGGATTAAATCACAGATTAGCCCTATATCCTCAAACCGGTACTGCGGCAAATCAACAGCCAATGGCACATCGCCGACAGCCGCTATCAGCTCCCCGCTTTCGCAGGGCAGCTCCAGGGATATGGCGCTGCGATAAACCGCGATCTTATCGATCGCGGCATTTTTATATCCTTCCGCCAGCACCACCTCGCAGCCGCTGACGCCGCTCAATAAAGCGGCGGCTTCTTCAAGCGCCATTTCCTTCTCGGGCCGCGATTCTAATATCCAGCCCTGTGGCGCGATAAAAAAAGCGGCCTGCGCACCCGCCGCCGCGTAGCGGCTGCTATCTTTTGACGGATCAATGTGCAGATGCTGCCCATGCTTAATAACGCCGACCTTGATATTGCGAGCGCGCAATTCGGCAACTATTTTTAAGAGCAGAGTGGTTTTGCCGCAATCGGCGCGGCTGGCGCAAAACCCTATGAGAATCGTCGACATCACCTTCAATCCGCAGCCAATGAAGCTTCGGGCATCTGCCGGGAAAGCCAAACAAAGCCCCTGAATATCGCCTTAGCAATGCCCGTCCGCACCGGACAGGACTTGATCGGGGTTTGTTTGCAGACTTAATAAAGTATGGAGCAAAACATTGGCGCCATGCTCCACGTCATCCCAGCGGCTAAGCTCATCTTTATTATGGCTTATGCCCCCGACGCTGGGGATAAAAATCATTGCCGACGGAACAACCTGCCCCATAGAGGCGGCGTCATGTCCTGCTCCGCTTGGCATATATTTATATGCCAGATCCAGCTCCCTGCAGCTGTTTTCTATCATTTTTTGCAATCTTTTGTTCAAAGAGATGCCCCTGTTCTTCTTGACATATCTAATCTTTGTTTTAGCCAGTTGCCTGGCAAAATCCCTGATTTCCATTCCGGCCCGGCGCAGCTTTTCCTCATCTATACACCTGAATTCGATATAGAGATGTACCTCGCCCGGTATCACATTTATCGCCCCCGGCAGTACGCGGATTTTGCCGACAGTACCGACAAATCCTTCGCCTTTTTCCAGGGAAAAGTCATGTACCCAGTTGATAAGCCTGCTGGCTTTGACCAGGGCGTCGTCCCGGGCTTGCATCGGCGTTGTCCCGGCATGATTCGCCGCCCCTTCGACCGAAATCTTAAATCTCATCGTATGCACTATCCCTGTGACAATGCCGATGGGGATTGATGATTCTTCCAGCACTCCCCCTTGTTCAATATGCAATTCCAAATAGCATTTTGTGTTTTCGCTATCTAATTTCGTCCTTTTTGCCGCCTGTGGATCCAGGCCTAATTTTAGGAGGAGCTTCTCCATAGCCGGGTCGTCAAAATTAACTCGGCCAACCAAACCCCTGCTGCCGAAAGTCCCGCCCAGTATTTCGCCTTCCTCGGCATTAAAAACAATCACTTCGATATCATAAAACGGCTTTATGCCGTTTTCTTTGATTGTTCTCAGGCATTCTATAGCCGCGAGCACGCCATAAGCGCCGTCGAATTTACCGCCGCCGGGAACCGTATCTATATGGGAGCCCACAAGAATAGCGGGGTTGCCTTCTTCTCCCTTGAGTCTGCCATAAAGATTGCCTAGGCCATCTTTTCTAACGGCTAAACCGATGCTTTGCATTTGCCGCGACACAAAGGCTTCGCCCTGCGCATAAGCGTCAGTAAAAGCCTCTCTGGTAATGCCTTTGCCTTCTTTATAGCCGATTTTTCCCAGCGTTTCTATATCCTGTTTTAATCTATTGATATTAATACGCATATTTTTCCTTTACTGGAGCGTTCCCATATGTATTGAGCGGCGGCAAGCACGGCGCTTATAGTTAAGCGCCAAGGGCAATCCCGGCCTCACATCAAGACTATAGGCAAATTTCGGCCCGGCCGGATCATCAACGCCATAGAAGGCGAAAGCATTTTGCGCTGCGGCTTGCCCGCCGCTGATGCTTATAACACCTCTGCGGTGGCAATGATATCCACGCCGGTATTCAAAATA
>JAAYYR010000007.1 GCA_012515255.1 Clostridia bacterium
ATAAAAAAGAGGGGTTTACCCCTCTTTTTTAATATATTGCCATAATTGGCGGTCAATGCAATCGCAAATGCGGATTTGCGCATAATTGCGCCGGCCGCTCATCGGGTTTTCATTATAATCTTCCGCATAAAGCCGCTTAAGCGGATCATCGTCGGATAAGGGCGGCGCTCCATTGGCTTTTTCCGCAAGTAAGAGGCTCACCAGCGCGTTTTCGCCCATATTAATGACTTGTTCCCTTAATGACGCCAAAGCGTCGCTTCTAGGCAGGCAGAAATGGCTGCGGCAGACAAAAGGCCGGCGGGAATGCTCGCGGCAAATATGCCTCTGCGTATCCAGCTGGCAGCAGGCGCCGGATTTATGGCGGCGCAGACAGATATCAGCCGCGCCATGCTTGTCGACGGCGATATCGGCAAAGGCCGCGCAGACGCTGGTGGCTGGGTAGGGGCTAGGCGGCAGCAGCGCGTAAAGAGCGGGGATATCGGCGGCAATTAGCGGCGCCCGCTCCTGGCAGCAAGCGTCGCAGCCGCGGCAATCCTCCAGATGGGCGGCTGCGAACCGCTCCTGCGCCGCCAGCAGATCGGCGAGCGTAGCATCATCACTGTAAACTTCTATATCGCAGCCCAGGCTGTCCTCGCCAAAAACATCCGGGACGAGCAGAGGTATGATCGCGACCTTAGTCATTGGCTTGGGCTTTTTGCGTCTTGGCGCAGGCGTCCGCCACATGGGCGCAGAGGATGGCGCTGGTGATGGAGCCGACGCCGCCCGGCACCGGCGTAATCGCGGCCACAATCGGCTCCGCCGCTTCATAATCGACGTCGCCGCAGACGCCGCCCTCTTGCTCCGGGTCGTCGTTGAAGCCGACGTCGATTACCACTTGCCCCGGGGTAAAGCAGTTGCCGCGGAACATCTTGGCGCGGCCTGTGGCGGCGATGAGGATATCGGCGCCGCGGCAGATGGCGGGCAGGTTTCGCGAGCGGCTATGGGCAATGGTCACGGTTGCGTTGGCGGCGAGCAGCAGCATGGCAAGGGGTTTGCCGACCACAAGGGAGCGCCCGACCACAGTGGCGCTTTTGCCCTCAAGGTCGGCGTTATAGAAGCGCAGCAGCTCCATGACGGCAGCGGCGGTGCAGGGGGGATAGGCTGCCTCACCGGTGAAGATGGCGCCGGCGCTATGGGGATTGATGCAATCCACATCTTTGCCGGCCGGTAGATGTCGGGCCGCGGCCGCCAAATCATAGCCCTGCGGCAGAGGCGAAAAGAGCAAAATACCGTGTATGGACGCATCCGCCGCGGCCTCGTCCAGGGCGGCAATCAGCGCCGTCTGGCCGTCTGATACGTCCAGCACAGTCTTTGTGCAGGAAATGCCGGTATTGGCGCAGGCTTTTTCGATGGCATGCTGATAAGAGATATCATCCGGCCTTTCGCCAATTCGCAATAAATGCAGCCGCGGCTGTAAACCCCGGCCGATCAGGGCGGAAACCTGATGCGCTGTTTCCTGCCGAATTGCCGCCGCCACCTCTTTGCCGGATAAAATGATTGCCATAACCGCGCCTCCTTGACTAGTTTTGTCGAAATTACAAACAAGTAATTCTCCGCCGCCCCCCAAAAACCTCCGCGGGTCGATAAAAAGCCTGTCAAACTATATCTTGGGGGCAAACAAAAAGCTATAATATATGAAGAAAATTCTTGCCAAACCCCAGATATTGTGATATACTTTTAATAGTTTAGGAGGGATTTTGTTGACTGCGCCCTCCTGGCAATCCAATAAACGGGGGGAAACACTTGGCCACAAATTTTAATACCGCCGGCGGCGGGCCGGAGCAAAAAAGAGGCAATTACGACGCCGGCCAAATCCAGATTTTAGAAGGACTGGAGGGCGTACGCCGCCGCCCGGGCATGTATATCGGTTCCACCGGCAGCCGTGGTTTGCATCATCTGGTTTACGAAATCGTCGATAATAGTATTGACGAGGCTTTAGCCGGTTACTGCAATAAAATTGTTGTAACGATTCATGAGGATAATTCGGTTACGGTTGCTGATAATGGCCGCGGTATTCCCGTGGGCATCCATGAAAAAACCGGCAAAAGCGCTGTTGAAGCGGCCATGACCATGCTGCATGCCGGCGGTAAGTTCGGCGGCGGCGGCTATAAGGTTTCCGGCGGCCTGCATGGCGTCGGCATGAGCGTCGTCAATGCGCTGTCGCAGCGGCTGGAGGTCAAAGTCCAGCAAGGCGGCCGTATCTACCAGCAAGAATACAGACGGGGTATCCCCATCTATGATTTGAAGCAGCTGGGCAATTCCACAAAAACCGGCACGACCATCACATTTTCGCCCGACCCCGAGGTGTTCGAGGAGCTGACCTATTCCAGCGATACGCTGAGCGGTCATCTGCGTGTGGTCGCCTTCCTCAATAAGGGCTTGTCGGTCACGCTCAGGGACGAGCGGGAGGATTTTGAAAAGGTCTACTGCTACGAGGGCGGCCTGATTGATTTTGTCAAATATATCAATAAAAATAAAGACCCCCTGCATAAGATCGTTCATTTTGAGTCGGAAAAAGATCGTGTGCAGTTGGAGATTGCCATCCAATATACGGACAATTATACGGAGAATATTTTCTCCTATGTCAATAATATTCATACCCAGGAGGGCGGCACGCATGAGGCTGGTTTCAAAACCGCGCTTACCCGGGTCATCAATGATTATGCACGCCGCTTGAATATCCTCAAAGACAATAATGCCAATCTTTCCGGCGAGGATATTCGTGAGGGCATCACCGCGGTGCTCAGCGTCAAGGTTGAGGAGCCGCAATTTGAGGGACAGACAAAGACCAAGCTTGGCAATACCGAGGTGCGCGGCATCGTCGACAGCGCGGTAGCCGAGGGCTTCGGCACGTATTTGGAGGAGCATCCGACAGATGCGCGGCGCATCATCGAAAAGACGGTGCAGGCCAGCCGGGCCCGCGAAGCCGCGCGCAAAGCCCGCGAGATGACGCGGCGCAAGAGCGTGCTGGAAAAAACCTCGTTGCCGGGCAAGCTGGCGGACTGCTCCACTAAAGACCCTGCTCTCTCTGAGCTGTTCCTGGTTGAGGGCGATAGCGCCGGCGGCTCGGCGATCAATGGCCGCGACAGACGCACCCAGGCCATCCTGCCCTTGCGCGGCAAAATCCTCAATGTGGAGAAAGCGCGCCTTGACAGGATACTCGGCAATGAGGAGATCCGCTCCATGATCACAGCCATGGGCACCGGCATCTCCGAGGATTTTGATATCGCCAAAGCGCGTTACCATAAGCTGATCATCATGACCGACGCCGACGTGGATGGAGCCCATATCCGCACCCTGCTCCTCACCTTCTTCTTCCGCTATATGCGGCCGCTGATCGAGGCGGGCTATGTCTATATCGCCCAGCCGCCGCTGTACCGCGCTAAGTCCAAGCGCGGCCCCAAGGAGGAGACCTATCTGTACGACGATAATGAGCTGGATCGTTTTTTCCTCAACCGGGAGAAAGATAAATACGATATCAGCCGCTATAAAGGCCTGGGCGAAATGGACGCGGTGGAGCTGTGGGAGACGACGATGAACCCGACCAACCGCACTTTGCTCAAAGTCACGGTTGACGACGCCATGGCGGCGGAGGAGATCTTCACGGTGCTGATGGGCGACAAAGTCGAGCCGCGCCGCGAATTCATCCAGACCAATGCCCAATACGTTAAGAATCTCGATATTTAGAGGAGGCCACTTTCTTGGATCTGATCAACGGCAAGATAATCAATAGAAATCTCGAGACAGAGATGCGCGAGTCGTATATCGACTATTCGATGAGCGTCATCGTGGGCCGCGCCCTGCCCGATGTGCGCGACGGCTTGAAGCCGGTACACCGCCGGGTGCTGTATTCCATGTTCGAGCAGGGCATCACCCCGGATAAGCCGCATAAAAAATCCGCCCGCGTCGTCGGCGACGTGCTGGGCAAATACCATCCCCACGGCGAGTCCTCGGTTTATGACACCCTGGTCCGCATGGCGCAGGATTTTTCCATGCGCTATATGCTGGTGGACGGCCACGGCAATTTCGGCTCGGTGGACGGCCATCAGGCGGCGGCCATGCGTTATACCGAGGCGCGCTTGCACAAATTCGCCATGGAGATGATGGCGGACCTCAATAAGAACACCGTCGATTTTATGGACAACTACGACGGCGAGGAGAAGGAACCGGTGGTGCTGCCGGCCCGCCTGCCCAATCTGCTGG
>JAAYYR010000050.1 GCA_012515255.1 Clostridia bacterium
ATGGCGTTATTTGCGATGACGCTGAAACCGGCGAAGCTCTCGTCTATCCCCTGCCCCGTATATTTGACATAGCTTTCCTTGGCCGTCCACAGGGCGAAAAAATCTTCATCAGTATAGCCGCGCCGCCGCAGCCAGGCTGCTTCCTCCGGGTGGAAAAAGCGTTCGGCCACAGCCTCCTTGCGGCAGGATTGATGCCGCTGAATATCAATGCCCAAAGGAGCGGCGGCAAAAGCGGCCAGCCAGTATTCGCCGCTATGTGATAGAGAAAAATGCAGACCGGGCAATGCCGCAAAATAGGGTTTGCCATGCTCCTCACAAGCTAAAACAGGATCATGGGGGAAATCCAGCCCCAGAGAAGCGGCAAAGCAACGAGCGGCGTCGACCAGGGCGGAACAAGGATAATCGCCGTTATCCGTACGCAGCACGAAAACTTGAGTCGCTATTTTTGCCGTTTTGCTCACTCAGCCAAACCTAAACCAATCATATAATCAATCACGTCTTTCACCTGATGCATTTGCCATACATCGCGCGTCGGCACCGACATATTATAATGATCTTCAAAAGCGCAGACCATATTCATGATATCAAAAGAATTTAGCTCCAGATCCTTGATAAAGTCGGTCTCCAGAGTAATATTTTTTTTGCCGGTCACCTGATAGATAATTTTGCGCACAGTTTCCAGCAAGGCTTGCTCAGGCATAATCTAGGCTCCTTTGTTTTGTTGAAAGCAGGCTCCTTAAACGATTTTCCGTTTAATCTTCCTGCTGGCTGTTTTAGAAAATTCGGTATCGCGGATATTGATCATCTGGATTTGCTTAAAAGTCGGCAGTTTGCTGTTGAGGATATCCACTTCCTGCTGCAGTTGAGCTAAAATCTCATAGCTGGTCATCCCGGCGGTGATATCCGGATCCGGGTAAACCATGATGGCGATCTTCACATCATCCACCGAGCTGCCGCTATTGGCGCCATAAGCGACGACTTCTTTAACCAGGGAGCAGTCCCGCAGCACGCCTTCATATTCCTCCGGCGATATTTTTTTACCATTATTCATGACAATAAGATTCTTTTTGCGGCCATAGATATGCAGATGGCCTTTTTTATCGAGGCTGCCGATATCGCCGGTCTTGAACCATTCGCCGTCCATTGATTCCGCCGTCAGATCGGGGCGCTTATAATAGCCGTTCATCACATTGATGCCCCGCACCTGTATTTCATCATCGACGACCCGTACCTCGGAATTAGGCACGACCGGCCCCACGCTATTGTGGTCATAACTGCCGCAGCGGTTGATCGACACGAGTGGCGAGCATTCGGTAATGCCATAGCCCTGCAGAACCATGAAGCCAAAGCCTTCCATATCTTCGGCCACACGAGGCGCCAGATAAGCGCCGCCGCTCATCATAATCACCAGCCGCTCGACGGCAGTGCCGCGAAATTTCTTCTTCAAAGCGGCTTTGAGCAAAAGACTGGGATTGCCGAAAAAGCTGCCAATCTTCATCAGATTTTTGACCTTTTTCTTTTGCCCCGCTTCCTCTATCTTTGTCCATAGCATTTTATGAATGCTTTCCACCACGATCGGCACGGCGATAACGATGGACGGCTTAAAAGCGGTCATATCGCGCATCAGCGTTTTCAGGTCGCCGTTGATGCAGACATTCATTTTACCGATCAGGCTCGTCATCATGGCGCCGGTAAAAGAATATGTGTGATAGAACGGCAGCACGGCAAAGCAATGACTTTGCTTATCCACCAAAGCCAAAGCGTCGGCGGCATTAAAAAGGAGGCCGATATGAGAAAGCATCACCGGCTTAGAAATACTCACCGTGCCGGAGGTAAAGACGATGGCCGCCGTATCCCGGGGCTGAATTTTATCCCCCGCCGCGGCCAAGGCCTCGGCGCTTAGCGAATGCTTGGCGCAAAAATCGTCAATGGTCAGATAGGGATAGTTATCCGGCATGATCACCGCTCTATTCTCCTCGCTTTTATTGAGCAAAAGGAGAATCTCCTCGCCGGTTTGCCGCTTGATATCCACTAGCAGCTTGCTAATCAGCGACGCCATATTGGGCGACGCCACCGCGACCCGGCAATCGGCGGAGACCAGCATATCGCGGAGCACATTTTCGCTCTGCTCAATATCGATGCAAACCGCGACATTGCCGGAGATGGCCGCGGCCAGGTAGGCGACGACCCAAAAATAACTGTTTTCGCCGATGACGGCGATATTGGCGCCCTCATACCCCGCCCCCAGAAAAGCGGAAGCCAAACGCTCCACATCCGCGTTCAACACCCGGTAACTGCGCTCGATCTTGTCGCCCTGGCGATTATATGTAGTTATCGCGATCTCGTCTCCATATTTTTTGCTGATTTCCCGTAGAAATTCGGGAAAAGTCTGATAATAATCCGTGGGGTTGAGAGGATGGGCGTACTTATGATCCATAATTAACCTCCTTCTTCTGTAGCCTGGCGTCAGCCGGGCTTTAGGCACTGATGTCATCGTCAATATCCCCATAAGTCCAAAGAATCTTTTGCTTTATATGTTCATAATCATTGAGAACTTGTAAGAAAGCATCGACAATCTGTGCGTCAAACTGCGTCCCCTTGCCCATTTTCAGCTCGCTGATCGCCTCGGCAAGCGTCCTTGCGGCGCGATATTTGCGATTGGATGTCATGGCGTCGAAAGCGTCCGCGACGCAGAGGATGCGCGCCTCCTCGGGAATTTGCTTGTCGACAAGCCCCAGGGGATAACCCCTGCCGTCTATCCGCTCATGATGGCATTCGACGATATGCGCGATCTCGGAAAAGGCGGAAAGAGAGGAGAGGATGGCCCGGCCCTGCG
>JAAYYR010000051.1 GCA_012515255.1 Clostridia bacterium
AGGATTTGCAGTCCTCTGCCTTACCACTTGGCTATGGCGCCGGATTCACAGCAACAATAATTTTACCATAGCCGATCTAAAAATGCAAGCGTTTTTAGCCGTCCCTATTGAGGATGCCTTTGTCCTCGCCCCAGCATGGCAGGCTATTACAGCTTAGCCGCAACCAGCCGTTGGATTTTATTCTACCAAATTTCTCCCGTTTATGATATGATCATCATAAACAATTAGCCGCGGGGCAACCCGTTCATGTCCGAACCGGCGGAAAGGATAGATGAAGATGACAAAAAACGTGCTGGTTTTGCATTGCAGCCCGCGTGAGGACGGCAATACCCATTCCTTAGCCGAGATGTTCAGCGCCGGCGCCGAGGCGTCCTCACACCGCGTAACAAGGCTCAATATTGGCAAAGCTATAGTCGGGCCTTGCGCTGCCTGCAATTATTGCCGCGAGCATGACCATATCTGTATTCAGCAGGACGATATGCCGCAGATACTCGGCGCTATCGTTGCCGCCGACGTCGTGGCTTTTGCGGCGCCTCTATATTTTTACGGCCTGCCGGCGCAAATGAAGCTGGTGATGGATCGCCTGTATGCGCTTGGGCCGCAATACCCGCGCCACAATAAAGAGATTGTGCTGCTGCTTGCGGGAGGCAGCCCCAAGCCCGAGGATTATGAGGGGGCAATCAAAAATTTCCAGCTCGCTTTCATCGATTATCTCAAGTGGACGGATCGGGGCGTCCTCATTGCGCCGGGTGTTTATGCCGCGGGCGAAATTAAGGAAAACCCCATCCTCGCCGACGCGTTTAAGATCGGTTTCAATCTATGATCAAAAACCTTTTGCAGACTTTTTGGATTTTTACCAAAGTCAGCCTCTCCACTTTTGGCGGCGGCTATTCGATGATGCCCCAATTCCAGCATGAGCTCGTAGAGCGGCGGCAGTGGCTAAGCGAGGAAGAGCTGGCTAATTTCTATGCCCTGGCGCAATGCCAGCCGGGCGCTTTCGCCGTCAATACCGCGGTGCTTGTCAGCACCTCCCGCTATGGCGCGGCGGCAGGCTTTGTGGCTGCGGCAGGTATCGTGCTGGCGCCGGTGCTTTTTATCCTGGGCCTGGCCCTTTTGCTTAACCGCCATGCCGATATCCCCCAGATCGCCCAGGCCATGGCCGGCATCAAGGTCGTGGTGGCTGCTTTGGTTTTGCATAATGTGTGGCTTTTCCTCAAAACCGGCCTGCGCAACCCCCTTTACCTGGGCGTATTCGCCTCGTCCCTGATATTATTGGCTTTTGGCCTGTTCAGCCCAATTATCGTCCTGCTGCTGTCAGCGGCCGCCGCTATCCTTATCGGCATATTACGCAAAAAAAAGGGTTCCCGGCCATGATCTATATGCAATTATTAGGCGAATTTCTCAAAATTGGCATTTTCGCCATCGGCGGCCCGGGCACGATGCCTTTTCTCTTTGACCTGGCGGCGCGCTACGACTGGTTCAGCCTTGCCGAGCTAGCCGATATGATCACCCTGGCTCAAACAGCGCCCGGGCCTTTTGGCGTCAATGTGGTGGCTCTGGCGGGCTTCCATAGCGCCGGCCTGCCGGGGGCCGCGATCGCCACGGCTGCTTTTGTGCTGCCGCCGACGCTGATCTCGCTGCTGATCTGCCGCTTTTTGGCATTATGGCGCAGTAACCGCTATGTCAATATGGCCTTTTCCGGCCTGCGCCCCGCCACAGCCGGTCTGTTGGCGGCAATTTGGCTTAATTTGCTGGCTCTGGCGATCTGCGGCACGGACTCCCTGTTTAAGGCGACGGATATCAATATCAAGGCGCTGCTGTTCTTGTTGGTCATGCTGCCGCTGGTATTCCGCGTACGCATCAATCCCGTGGTCTTTATCGCCGCCGGCGCTTTGGTAGGCATCCTGGCCGGGCTATAAACGCCGTCCCGCCCGCAAGGCCGCGATAGCGGATTAAGCCCATAAAACAGCCGCCGAGCGCAGGCTTGAATAAAAAACCGCCACCAAGGCGGTTTTTTGCCGTTGAGCCGAATATGACCATTCCCGGCATCAGGCGCGACGCCCGCTGCTGACGCCGGATGGTTAACGACGCAAATCATGACTGTAACTGCCGATTTGTAATTGCGTCAATTCCCGCTGCAAGCTCTCGATCATACGCCGGATACCCAGTGGCTTTTTCCCGGCGCAAAAGCGCTCCATCAGCCGCGGGTCACAGTTCAAATTGCGCAGTTGCAGCTGCGCCACATCATAGCGCCCGAGCAGCTCTATCAATGCCGCCACCTGTTGCTCGTCATCGCTGAAACCGGGATATGTGAGCAGATTGAGCGCCACCGGCACTTGCTTTTCCTGCGCCGCGGCCAGCGAGCCGCAAACATCGTCTAGGGTAAAATTCTTCGGCCTGTGATAGGCAAGATAATCCGCGTGGACAGCGGAAAAAAGCGAGACGCTGGCGCTGTCCAGACCGGCCGCGATCAGCCCGGTAAAAGCCTGGGTGTCGCCGCCATTCGTATTGATATTGATCAGGCCGCGCCGGGTCTTGGCGCGGATCAAGCGGATAGCCTCGCAAATGAGCGGCGCCGCCAGCAGTGGTTCTCCTTCGCATCCCTGGCCGAAGCTGACCATAGCGTCCGCGGCTTGGCTCAAATGGGCAATCGCTACAACAGCCACCTCCTCCGCGCTTGGCGAACAGGTGATGCGCTGCTGCGGCGCCGGCGGCCCGCCCGGCTGCCGCTCGGAGATGCAGCCCAGGCATGCGGCATTGCAGGCGGGAGATACCGGCAACCCCCCTTCCCAGCGGCGGTAGATGATATTCTGCGCCGTAAAGCAGCCGTATTCCAGCGAGCAGCGGCTAAGCTGGCTGATCAGCCTATTGCCGGGGAATTCCGCCTGCCTTTGCTCCACGAGCATAGGCAAATTAGCGCCGTTAAAATGACGGGGATGCCAGCGCCTGTGCTCGTCGCTCGCCAGCGCCGCCACCACCAGCTTGCCTTTTTCCACGCCCACGGCCGTATAGCCGAGCAAAGGCAGCGGCTCACCGGAGCAGACAGCGGCCGGCAACAGGGTGCGGGTGAAGCCTTGCGGTAAAAGCGCCGCCACCGCGTAAACCGGCTCCGCTTTCTTTTTATACGGGTTTTCATCCACTTGCAGGAATTCGCCGCTTTCCCGGTCAAAGCCGACCGCGGCCGCATTTGGCATCAGGGTTAGCGTCGCGCCCTCGGGCAGCGGCAGCAAATCCGCTTTACCGGGCCGCAGCAGCAGATTGCCGGATTGCGCCGCCATTTCAAGCGGAGGGAAATCAAACCATTGCCCGTCGGGGCGGGCGAAAATCATTACAGCCATGCTGTCTCCTTATCTGAGTAGATTATCCATACATTAAACGCGTCATTCCGCCCGGGCTGATCCATCCGCCGCTTTGTTCCGCCCACATAGGCGAAAATAACGGCTTTTACGGATACGCCGCCTCCTGGCGAGGGCCGCTGATAGCCAATTCCGCGCGCGCTAAAGCAGCTGCGCGCACAGCCGGGAAGCAGGGTCTTGCCGCCTGGGCTTGGCTACTATTCTCCCAGCAGCCGGGCGTCGGCGATCACCGCGCCCTCGCGGTACACGAAAAGCGGGTTGATTTCGCCTTCGCGCAATTGCGGATACATACAGGGGATATGAGAAAAGCGGCTTATCAGGCCGGCTACAGCCGCCACATCCAGCGCCGGCCCGCCGCGCGCGCCTTGCAGCAGCGGCCAGGCGCGCAGCTCGCCCAGCATAGCAAGAGCCGCCGTCTCGTCCACCGGCGCGACGCGCAGCGCCACATCGCGCATGATCTCGGCATAAACGCCGCCCAGGCCGCACATGATCACCGGGCCGAATTGCGGATCGCGGATAAAGCCGATGATCAGTTCTTGGCCGGGGTTTTGCATCGGATAGAGCATCACGCCCCGGAAATCAAGCTCCGCCGCCATCGCCTGCAGCTCGTCATAGGCTTGCTCGGCCGCGGGCAAATCAGCTATACCCAGCTTGACCCCGCCCATGTCTGATTTGTGGATAATGTTGGGCGATACCACTTTGATGGCGAGCGGATAGCCCAGCTCCGCCGCTGCTTGGGCTAATTGCGCCCGCTTTTGCACAAAGCGGCGCGGCAGCGTCGGCAAACCTTGCTCCGCAAGCATATCCATGACTTGCGGCTCAAGAATATAGCCGGGATAAGGCGGCAATTGTTGCTCCTTGATCAGCGGCGGCCGCCAGGGAGGAGCCTGCCGCATTTGCTCATAGCGGCGCCGCCGCGAGAGCGCCAGCACTGCCCGCTCGCCAGATTCAAAACAGGGGCAGCCCGCCGCTTCTAAATATGCGCCGGCGGAATCAATATCCGCGCCGACGGCAAAATGGGCGGCCACCGGCTTGCCGCTGACGGCAGCAGCCTCGGCTATGGCCTCGGCATAGGGCAAAGCCGCCAGATACGGCGTACCGATATAGATGGCAAGCGCCGCGTCTGTCTCCGCCAACATGGCGAGCAAGGCATCCCGGTACTGGCGCGGGCTGCCCTCCACCGTGAGGTCGATCGGATTGGCAAGACCTGCATGGGCGGGCAAAATGCGCCCCAGAGCCGCTTGCGCCGCCTCACTTGGCTCCGGTAAAACAAGGCCGTTGCCCTCGACGCTGTCGGCTGCCATTACGCCCGGCCCGCCGCTATTGGTGATGATGGCCAGCCGCCCTCCTGTCAGCGGCTTGCTGTGGCTAAGAGCCTTAGTCATATCGAGCAATTGTGCCACGCTGTCCGCCCTGAGCGCGCCCGCTGTTGCGAGCGCCTGAGTATAGACCTCGTCCGCTCCGGCCAGGCTGCCGGTATGCGAAAGAGCCGCCCGTTGCCCGGCGGCCGTGCGGCCGGATTTAATCACGATCACCGGCTTCTCGCGGCTGATTTGCGACACGATATCCATAAAGCGGCGCCCCTCGCCAAGATGCTCCGCATAAACCGCTACGATACGCGTCTCGTCGTCGCCTTTGAGGTAGTCGAGCAAATCCAGCTCATTAATATCGCTGCCATTGCCAAAGCTGATAAATTTGGCGATACCCACACCGGCCGGGCCGGCCAGATCGCAGATCAGTCCGCCCATTGCGCCGCTTTGCGATACCAGGCTGAGCGAACCCGACGGCGGCGCGGCCTCTAGAGTAGGATAAAGGTTAAAGCGGGTATTGATCAGGCCGGAGCAGTTGGGGCCGATATAGCGGACGCCCGCCTCGGCGGCAGCCTGCTTCAATTCCTCCTCCAGCAGCGGCTGCCGCGCCTCGCTAAAGCCGCTGCTGATAATCACCGCTGCCCGGATGCCCACAGCGCCGCAATCGCGGATGATTGCCGGCGCCGCCACGGCGGGGGCGGCGATCAAGGCCAGATCGAGCGGCTGGCCGATCTCGCTGACGCTGCTAAAACCAGGAGCCGCGGCAAAGCCCCGGCCCTTGGGGTTGACGGCGTAGACCTGGCTATAGCCGCCCTCCAGCAGCCGTCCGACCAGGATAGCGCCCAGTTTGCCGGGGCTCATGCTGCCAAATACCGCGACGCCCCGCGGTTGAAAGAAAGCTTGCGCATCTATCATGCTCTCACCCCTTATCCCTGCCTAACGACGCCATAGCGTCTATTTTGGCTCGCTGCCCTGTCTTGCCATATCTGCGCGGCCATTTTGCCGCAACAAATCATCGCGGATCCGCCACAGGCGCTGCGAGAGGTCAACATAGTAGCGATGCGGGTTTTTGAAGCGCTTGGTCTCCTCCCATAGCGTCGCCAATTGCGCGGCGCAATAGTCGCGAGTTTGCGCCAACGGCGGCTGCTCATACACGAGCCCGCCGCTCCTAAACACCGGCTGCAGCAACTCGCGCACTATGAAATGCCGCAGCGTCTTATGCTTCCAGGTGGCCTGGGGGTCAAAGATGGTCAGCGGCCTGTCGGTCGCGATCTCCTCATCATGCAAGCATAGCTGATCAGCCA
>JAAYYR010000052.1 GCA_012515255.1 Clostridia bacterium
CGGCCGATACCCAGCACCTCGCCGGTGGATTTCATTTCCGGGCCGAGCGTGGTGTCGACGCCGGTCAGCTTCTCAAAGGAGAACACAGGCGCTTTGACCGCCTTGCATACCGGCTCGCGGTAAAGGCCGAGGCCATAGCCCATATCGGTGAGTTTTTCGCCCAGCATAGCGCGGGTGGCCAGCTCGACAATGGGCAGGCCGGTCACTTTGCTCATATAGGGAATGGTGCGCGAGGCGCGGGGATTGGCCTCGATGATATAAATGCGGTTATGGTGGATGACGAATTGGATATTGATAAGACCTTTGGTTTCAAGCGCCAGCGCCAGGGTGGTTGATAGCTCAACCAGCTCGCGGATCAGCGGGCCGGAGATGTTCCAGGGCGGGTAGACGGCGATGGAGTCGCCGCTATGCACGCCGGCGCGCTCGATATGCTCCATGATGCCCGGGATCAGCACATGCTCGCCATCACAGATGGCGTGCACCTCAACCTCCTGGCCCATCAGGTATTTATCGACCAGGATCGGGTTTTCCACCGGGCCGGAAGCGAGGATAATATCCATATAGCGCTCGATGGCCTCATCTTCAAAGGCGATGCTCATATTCTGGCCGCCCAGCACATAGGAGGGGCGAACCAGCACCGGATAGCCCAGCTCATTGGCTGCCTTGATGGCAGCCTGCTTCGTGTAGACGGAGCGGCCTTCCGGGCGCTTGGCATGCAGCGAATTCAAGATGGCGTCGAAGCGCTCCCGGTCTTCGGCGATATCGATAGAGTCCGCCGAGGTGCCGAGTATCGGCACGCCATGCGCGGCCAGGGCCTTGGTCAGCTTGATCGCGGTCTGGCCGCCAAAAGCCACCACAGTGCCGAAAGGCTGCTCAGTGGCAAGAATATCCATTACATCCTCGTCGAACAGCGGCTCGAAGTACAGCCGGTCGGCGGTGTCGAAGTCGGTGGAAACAGTCTCCGGATTATTATTGACCATGATTACTTCATAGCCGAGGCTTTTTAAGGTGCGCACACAATGCACCGAAGCATAGTCGAACTCAATGCCTTGGCCGATACGGATGGGGCCGGAGCCGAAAACAACGATGCGCTTTTTGCCGCTCGCGTGGCGGCTAAGAAATTCGTCAGCTTCATTGCGCGTATCATAGGCGGCGTAAAAATAAGGCGTCTCAGCCTCAAATTCGCCGGCGCAGGTATCGACCATCTTATAGGCCGCGGGTAGATGCGGCGGCAGCTCTTGCCCGCACAGCCGCGCGATCGCCCGGTCGGGATAGCCGTTGACTTTGGCCAAATGATATAGCTCTTGCGTCAGCGGTTCAGTGGCGAGCCGCTGCTCAATGGCCGCCAGATTAGCTAGCTTGGCCAGGAACCAGTTATCGATCAGGGTTTGCTCATGCAACTGTTCTAGGGAATAGCCGCGCTTGATCGCTTCATAGACGAGGAAAAGCCGCTCATCAGTGCTTTGATCGATATTATCGAGCAGCTCCGCGTCGCCGAGGGCGGCCAGCCGCGGCTGGGTCAGTGTATCGAGCGAGATCTCCGCGCCGCGTACCGCTTTCATTAATGCCTGCTCAAAGGTGGGCGCGATGGCCATCACCTCGCCGGTGGCTTTCATTTGCGTACCAAGCTTGCGGCTGGCATAGACGAATTTATCAAAAGGCCATTTCGGCAGCTTGACGACGATATAATCAAGCGCCGGTTCAAAAAAGGCGCTTGTCTTGCCGGTGACCGCGTTGGCGATCTCATCTAATCGCAGGCCGACAGCGATCTGCGCCGCCACCTTGGCAATGGGATAGCCTGTGGCCTTGGAGGCAAGAGCCGAGGAGCGGGAGACGCGCGGGTTGACCTCAATCACCGCATATTCGAAGCTTTGCGGATGCAGGGCGAATTGCACATTGCAGCCGCCCTCCACTTGCAGTTCGTCAACAATGGCCAGCGCCGCCGAGCGCAGCATCTCGTACTCGGGATTGGCCAGGGTCATGGTGGGTGCGACGACGATGGAGTCGCCGGTATGCACGCCCACCGGGTCAAAATTTTCCATGGAGCAGACGGCGATGCTATTGCCGGCGCCGTCTCTCATCACCTCGAACTCGATCTCTTTCCAGCCGGAAATGCAGCGCTCCACAAGGATTTGCTTGATTGACGAGGCGTCGAGCCCGCCGCGGGCGATTTCGCTAAGCTCAATTTCGTTTTGTGCGATACCGCCGCCGGAGCCGCCCAGGGTAAAAGCCGGCCGCACGATTACCGGGTAGCCGATGCTCTCGGCGAAAGCGAGCGCTGCCGAGACATCCGTCACCACTTCCGAGGGGACGCAGGGCTGGCCCAGTTTTTCCATGGTCTGTTTGAAAAGCAGCCGGTCCTCGGCCTTATCAATGGTCGCGGGACCGGCGCCGAGTAAAGCGACATGATGCTCGGCCAAAAAACCGGATCGGGCCAGGCGCATGGAGAGCGTGAGGCCGTTTTGGCCGCCCATGGTGGAGATGAGACCGTCCGGCTTTTCCTTGGCGATGATGCGCTGCAGCACGGTTTCGGTCAGCGGCTCGATATAGATACGGTCGGCCATGGCGGTGTCGGTCATAATCGTGGCGGGGTTGGGATTAACCAGCACCACCTCAAGGCCCAGGCTTTTCAGGGCGCGGCAGGCCTGGGTGCCGGCATAGTCGAATTCAGCCGCTTGGCCGATGATAATCGGCCCGGAGCCAATCATCATGATTTTATGCAAGGAGGGGTTAAGAGGCATGCGGGTTGTCCTTTCCCAAATCAGGCTGAGGGTTTTTTGCGGCAATCAGGTCGAGGAAGCGGTCGAATAAAAACACGGTGTCAAGCGGCCCGCCGCGCGCCTCCGGGTGGAATTGCACCGAAAAAGCGGGCCGGTCGAGATAATCGACGCCCTCGCAGGTGAGATCATTCAAGTTGGTAAAGCGTAGCCTTGCCGTGGCGGGCAAGGTTTCCGCCTCAATGGCGTAGCCATGGTTTTGGCTGGTAATATAAAGCCGGCCGTCGGTAAGATCGCGTACCGGCTGATTGGCGCCGCGGTGGCCGTAGCGCAGTTTGCAGCTTAAAGCGCCCTGGGAGAGCGCCATTATTTGATGGCCAAGGCAAATGCCGAACATGGGGATATTCGCCGACAATACATGGCCGACCTCGGCAATGATCGCGCCGTAGGACGCGGGATCGCCGGGGCCGTTGCTGAGCAGGATGCCGTCCGGACGCTGCGCCAGGATATCCGCGGCGCGGCTTGCGGCAGGCATGAGGGTGACGCGGCAGCCGCGGCTCATCAGCTCAGTCGCCATGCCCTGCTTATAGCCCAAATCCCATAAGACGATATGGTGTCGCCCGGTCTGATTTAGAGCCCGGGGCTGCCGGCTGGACACCTGATAGACATCAGAGCCAAGCTTCTCTTGCGAGAGCTTGGCGGCAAAGGCGGACAAATCGGCGGGCAGTTCGCTGACAATAGCGGCGTTCATCTCCCCATATTCGCGGATGATTTTAGTCAGTGTCCGGGTATCTACTTGTTGCAGGCCGATGACGCCGGCCTGGGTTAAATAATCTTCAAGCTTGCCTTGGCTGCGGAAATTAGCGGGCTCGCTGCAGATCTCGCGTGCGATATAAGCGGAAAGCCGGGGCTGCGGACTTTCAAAATCTTCCGGGATCACCCCGTAATTACCGATCAAAGGAAATGTTTGCAAGACCATCTGTCCATGGTAGCTTGGGTCGGTAAGAGTCTCCAAATAGCCGGTCATGGCAGTGGTAAAAACCAATTCTGCCGTAATATCGCCTGCAGCCCCGAAACGGCGTCCACTAAAGACGTCGCCGTTTTGTAAAATTAAATAAGCGGTTTCGCCCACGATCAATTCCTCTATTGTTTATTTATCCCCTATTGTTAATATTTATACACCATTAAGTATTCTTATACTATTATACATCAAGCAAAGCCGCTGTCAAGCCTTGTCAACGGCTCAGTGACGCTTTTTTTCTTGATTTGGCGGGGCGATTTTATTTGGCGGACGCTGCCGCCGGATCAGTTATATCATATTTTATAATAAAAAGCGCCATCCTATAGATAAAATCTATAAACGCATTGCCGGGCGGCGGTTTTTACCTATAACAGCGGGGCTTTCGTTTGACAGCAGCGTTGGTTTGCTATATTGTTGGTTTTAAGAGTTCTAATTATACGGAGGCAATAAATGAAAACAGTGGACGCGA
>JAAYYR010000053.1 GCA_012515255.1 Clostridia bacterium
ACTGAAGGTTTTTGTTTGCGCTGGGAACCATGGGCGCAATTTATTAGTCTAAACAATTGTAATTATTGTAAAAAAGGCATTGAAATGGTATAATTTGCATGAATAACCAGCCTTTGGGCGGCAGGTATTGCCGCTTTTGGCCGCTGCATTGTTTGGGGATGCCTTGCTAGACAGCAATATAGGAGAGGAATTATGAAAAGGGCAATCATTTTAATAATACTTATGGCATTTGTTCTTTCGATGCTGGCGCTTAGCGCCTGCGGCCCGTCTGAAGACCCCGGCGATCAGATGATTATCGAGCCGGGTTTGGAAGATGATCCAAGCGGAGAAGATATTGATTCAACCGTCGAGGATGAGCCTGATGCCACGGTGACGTTTGCCGATAAGGGCGAGCAGACAACGGTAGATGATCTAACGGCGGCTCAGGCTAAAATCAAGTCTTATTATTTTGAGCAGACTATCCCTTATGCCGATGCTTCTGTTTTTCTTCAGGTCTGGTATTGCGATAATAAAATGAAAGTGATCACCAGCGTCGGCGGCCAGGGATTGTCCGAGTTCTATTATGATTACGATGAGATGAGCGTCATCTCTTATTCCCCCGGCGACAGCGATACAGCGATCAAAATGGACTTTGATCCCCAGAGCCTGGACGCTCCCGATAATCCGGTGGCCGATGATTATGGCAATTGCGTTTTGCTGGGCAACGAAAAAATCAACCGCCAGCTGTGCTATATACTGCAAACGCCGAGCGGCGATAAGCTATGGGTCGGCACCAAATACGGTTTCCCGCTGCAGGTAGAGTTCGTCGATCATCTGGGCGACCTGTATACGGTGCAATACCGCAATCTGGAGATCAATACCTTAAGCGCGAAAGATGTGGCGGTACCCGCCAATCTGCCGATCTATTATATGGGGAGCGGCGCCTCGTACTAACGGCGTAAGATATGGCGAAAAATTTAGTGAAGACAGCCGGCTTGCTGCTGGTAATCAATATAGCGGTCAAGCTGTTGGGCTTTATTCGGGAAATAGTCATCGCGAAAGGCTTTGGCGCTTCCTCTTATACGGACGCGTATCTGGCGGCCTACACCATCCCCTATTTGCTGCAGGCCATTTTAGGCTATGCTTTTGTATCGGCGGTGCTGCCTCTGCTCAGCGAATGCTGGCAGGAAAGCGGCGATAATAGCCGGACTTTCCGCTTGGGCAGCAGCCTGATCAATATCACGGCAGCCGGCATGCTGCTACTGTCCATTATCGGTATCGCCGCCAGCCCGGCTTTGGTTTGGCTCGTCGCGCCGGGCTTGCCCCGGGAAACGGCGGCTCTCGCCGCGGGGTTGGCGCGGATTATTTTTCCCTCGATGATTTTCATGTCCGCGGGCATGGTGATTTCCGGCGTTTTGAACAGCCGCTACCGCTTCGGCGCCGCCGCTATCGCCCCCGGTCTTACCAGCCTGGCGATCATCCTGGCGGTCGCCTGGATCGCGCCGGGCAATATTTATGCTTTGGCCTGGGCGACATTTATCGGCTTTATCGCTTTCTTCTTGGTGCAGCTTATCGATTTGCCGGCCACAGGCTTCCGCTATCGCCTCGTTTTTAGTCTGGGCGACCCGGCGATTCGCCGTGTTTTCGCTGATCTGCTGCCGATCGTGGCCGGGCTTTCCGTCAATCAAATCTATACGGTCGTCAACCGCATTTTTGCCTCCTCGTTGGCCGAGGGCAGCATATCGGCCTTAAATTATGCCGCGAAGCTGATGAATTTGCCGCTGGGCATATTCGTGGCCGCCGTGACGACCGCTGTTTTTCCCGCCCTGGCCGAGCTGGCGCAAAAGCGGGACAGCGCGCGGCTGCGCGGTACGGTGCAGCGCGGCCTTTCGCTTGTGCTGCTGTTCGCCGTCCCGGCGGCGGCTGGGCTGATGCTGCTTGATTATGAGATCGTGCGTCTGCTCTTTGAGCGGGGCAGCTTCAGCGCCGCCGATACGGGCATCACAGCCGCGGCCTTGATGCCGATGGCGCCGGGCCTGATTTTTCTGGCCATGAGCATGCTGCTGATGCGCGTTTGCTATGCCCTGCGCGATGTGCGCTCGCCGCTGATTACCGGGGGCCTTTCGATCATCGTCAATATCGGCGTAAGCTTTCTGCTCGTCGGCCCCATGGGGCATGCCGGCCTTAGCCTGGCCAATAGCATTGCCGCCGCGGTTCATGCTTTGCTGCTCTTTTTGATCTTGCAGCGGCGGCTTGATTTGCTGCGGGACCGCTATGTGCGACGCAGCTTGTGGCAAATCATTCTCGCCACGCTCATTATGAGCCTGCCGGTGGCGCTGATCGGCCGGCTATGGCCGCATGTCAGCACTAAAAGCGGCCTGGCTCTCGAATTGCTGTTGCTGATCGGCGTCGCGGTCGCTGTTTATTTACTCGCGCTCAAGCTGCTGCATTGCCAGGCTCTGGGCGAAATCCTTTCTGAATTAAGCCGTAAAGAGCGCCGGAACAGGGATGATTGAAGTTTTAGTGATTGTTTTGAT
>JAAYYR010000054.1 GCA_012515255.1 Clostridia bacterium
TGCTGCTGACTGGTATTGACAGCGGAGGAAGCGCCAAAGCCGCCGATCAGCCAATGGCTGCCAACGGCGATCCCCGCCACGAGCAGCACGACTAAAACCCAGACCCAAAAATTGTTTTTCTTCTTGCCCCGCCGATAATAACTGGCCTGGGGCGGAGCCCCCGGCGCGCTATTGGCCACGGGAGGCGCAACAGGGGAAGTTGTTGCCGTTGTGCCTGGCTGGGCATCATATTGCTGTTCCATTTTATTACCCACTCTCTTGATACGGATTGGCCCGCATACTGTCATTATCGGTTATTTACGCCTAATTCATACCCGGACGGGGGCAAGCTCCCGCCCGTATGAATCTGCCCTGATTATAGCAAATCCCCTTCCGGAAAGCAAAAATAATCATGCCCCAGAGCCAATAATATCTCTTGGCTAAAAAAGAAAGTTTATGATAGAATAAGCATATCTGGAGGTTGCGAAAAGTGGAAATCAAGCAAGCCGAAGGGCAAACACTATTAACTTTGCTGCGGATTATGATCTGCGCTCTGGCCTCATTAAGCGTTTTCGGCATGTACCCTATAGCCGATCATTTTTTTGATTTAGTGCGCAATAGCGACGCCCTGATCGCGCCCCTGCGCGATGAAACAGGCG
The DNA here is from genome assembly GCA_012515255.1 of Clostridia bacterium. Lineage (GTDB taxonomy): Bacteria > Bacillota > Dehalobacteriia > UBA4068 > UBA4068 > HGM13862. The sequence goes on from JAAYYR010000054.1 coordinate 639, forward strand.
AACAGCTAAACCCCAGCGGCCATGTCTATAATCTCTACTATGATGAAAAGGCAGAGGATGGCCGGGGGCTGCGCCATATATTCAAGCAATATTATCTTGCGGGCAGCGAGGGCGCTTTGGGACTTGTGGATTCCGCCGGCCGGATAATCCTTGAGCCGCAGTATGAGGATATCATCCTCCTGCCGCAAAGCTATGTCCTCAAACAAGATGGAGCCTGGCGTTTTTACTCGCGGCCGGAACTGGAACTCATGAGTGACACGGCCTGGGATAATGTGGAAATATCCCGTAATGAAGCCGATAAGATCACGAGCGATCTGGTCAAGGTGGAAAAAGACGGCTTATTCGGCGCTACGGATCAGACCGGCAATATCGTCGTCCAGCCGGAATGGGAGGGCTGCGAGATTAATACTTATGCTGTGGACTGGCCGATTATCCGGGTGCAAAAGGACGGACGCTACGGCTTTATCAACCGCTCCGGCCGGGTCATCATTAAGGTGCGCTATGATTACGCGCAGTTGGATCTGTATGCCGAGCCGCCGCCTGAGGGCGACGGGGAAACCGCGGCGCCTAGCGTGCCGGTCATTTATGTCTGCGATGACGGCAAATGGGGCGGTATTTTCGCCGACGCGGACGGCAACCCGCAAGCTGTCGACTGGCAGATTGAGCCGACGGCAGAGGTGCTGGAAGACTACCGCAACAGCCAGCTGGGCTCATAAAAAAACAGCCTCCGCAAAGGGAGGCTGTTTTTACGCCTTATACGCCCGCACAATGCCAGGGATCAGCCGCTCAAGCGGGTTTATTTTGCATCTTTTCCAGCTCCTCGCAGCGCTGCTGCAATTTGGCCACCGCCTCGCCCAAGCGGATAAATTCATTCATAATCGGGTCGGGCAGGCTGATTTGATTGAGGTCGCTCGAGGGGATGCGTTGTTTATCCTGATGCACCATACGGCCGGGAATACCGGTGACAGTCGTATTGGGCGGCACTTCGCGCAACACGACAGAGTTGGCGCCGATCATCGAATTATCGCCGACCTCAAAGGGGCCGAGCACTTTGGCGCCCGCGCCGATCAGCACATTATTGCCGATAGTCGGATGGCGCTTGCCGGTATCCTTACCCGTACCGCCCAGGGTTACGCCATGATAAATTGTGCAATTATCGCCCACCTCGGCTGTCTCGCCAATGACGATGCCCATGCCATGGTCAAGGAAGAGCTTCTCGCCAATCTTCGCGCCGGGGTGAATCTCGATACCGGTAAAAAAGCGGGCCCATTGGGAAATGAGACGGGCCAGAACAAAGCAGCCATGCTTATATAAAAAATACGCCGGCCGATGCCAAAAAACAGCGTGCAGGCCAGGATAAAGCAAGATGACTTCCCATACTCCCTTGGCTGCCGGATCTTTTTCAGCGATATTTTTTGCGTCTGCCCAAAACGACATATGTATTCCTCCGTGATCTTGACGGGGAACCGGCCAAGGCCAGGATAAGCGGCCGGCCCCCCAATCCTTAGTTATTTACTAGACTTTACGCCATTATAGCTGATAATCAGCGGGATTGCAAATATTTTTTAGCGGCGATGGCGCTACATATGCAGGCCGATACTAACCGCCATGGCGTTTTCAATCCTTTGCATAGTCGGCTGCTTTAATTCAGCCACCTTCTGACGCAGGCGGCTCTTATCGATGGTGCGCATCTGCTCCGCCAGAATCACCGAGTCGCGCCGCAGCCCGCTCTCCCGGGCCGAGAGTTCCACATGAGTAGGTAATCTTGCTTTATTGATTTGTGATGTAATGGCGACAATAATGGTGGTGGGACTATAGGTATTGCCAATATCATTTTGGATGATGAGGACCGGTCTTAGGCCCCCCTGCTCCGAACCCTGAACCGGGTTCAATTCCGCAAAATAAATCTCACCGCGGGAAACCATAAGGACACCCCTTTGTCTATGGGCTTTGTCTATGATTATCACCGGTTGCGGCTGTTTTTATACATATTGTCAAAACGATTAGCGGATGATATACTATAATTTACAATAATTATTAACATTATTATCATATTTATCGGCCTGAAGCAAGCAGGATCTACTTGTTTTCAGCGCTTAACCGGAACATGGAAAGGAAAAATTCATGACAAAACCCTCTTATGGCGGGCAAGCTGTCATCGAAGGCGTAATGATGGCCGGGCCGAAAGGCAAAGCAATCGCAGTACGCAATGAGGATGGAACTATCGTCTATAAAATAGAAAGCCGCCTGCCCATCGGGCAACGCTACCCGGCCTTTAAGCTGCCGCTGTTGCGCGGCATCGCCTCTTTCGCCGACTCCATGATCAGCGGCATCGGCGACCTTACCTGGTCGGCGGCGCAAGCGGGAGAAACCGAGGACGAGAAGCTGACCACCTGGCAGCTAATCGGCGCGGTGCTGGTATCTTTCCTCATCGCCATCGCCGTCTTTGTGGCGGCGCCGGTATTTGCCGCCACATGGCTGCATCCTTATGTGGGTGATTTCGGCCGCAGCCTTATCGAGGGCATCCTGCGCGCCGGGCTTTTTCTCGGCTATGTGATTCTTATCTCCCGCATGAACGATATCCAGCGCATTTTCGCTTATCATGGCGCGGAACATAAGACCATCAATGCCTGGGAAGCGGGCGCGCCGTTGACGCCTGATTCCGTGGCAGGCTATTCGCGCATCCATACGCGCTGCGGCACCAGCTTTATCCTCATGGCGATGCTGCTGATGATCATCATCTTCACCTTCGTCGGCCAGACGGCGGCCATCTACCGCATCCTAATCAAAATAGCCCTGCTGCCGCTGATTGCCGGGCTGGCCTACGAGCTGTTCCGCCTGCCGCTGAAATTCCCCGCAAGCCGTCTTGTGCGGGCGCTGGTGGCGCCGGGTCTGGCTATGCAAAAGCTCACGACCCGCGAGCCGGATGAGCAAATGCTGGAAGTAGCGATCGCGGCCCTGCAGGCTGTGCCGGGCTTCGAGGCGGCGGACAGTTCCGGAGAGGAAGTCGCAGTCGCGGAGGCTACACTGCCCGCAGTCATGGCGGACGCCGCATCCACCCCTGCGCCCGGCGGCCCCATAGGCGGCGGGGATGAGCCTGACGCGGTCAACAGCGAGGAAACAATAGCCATAACAGAGCCTGACACACGTACAAGCAACGATGAACAACAGCCGGCAACAGCACCGGATGATCAGCCAAACACTGAGCATGATTAGCGCATTCTCCTGAAGCACCGAGCAAGTATGCGCAACAGACGCGCCCGCGCCCGACCGGGCCGGGCGGCAACTTATGCAGCCAAAGGAGAATGAGCATGATTGATAAACTAGCGGAGTTAAATGAAAAATTCGAGCGGCTGACCGCTCTTGTCTCCGACCCGGCGGTGATCGCCGAACAGTCGGAATGGCAAAAACATGTCAAAGCGCGAGCTGAGATCGAGGACGTAGTCCTTGCCTACCGCGACTATCTGGCGGCGGATCAGGCCATCAGCGACGCGGAGGCGATACTCAAGGAAAAAGGCGACCCCGAACTGGCCGAGCTGGCCGAGCTGGAGATCGAAGAAAATCAGGAGAAAAAAGAGCAGTTGGAGCAACAACTGCGTATATTATTGCTGCCAAGCGATCCCCATGATAAGAAAAACGTCATCCTCGAGATCCGCGCCGGTACCGGCGGCGAGGAAGCGGCCCTCTTTGCCGGCGACCTGTTCAAGATGTACAGCCATTACGCGGAAAAGCATCATTGGCGCAGCGAGATCATGGACGCCAACTATACCGATATCGGCGGCATCAAGGAAATCATTATGCTGATCGAAGGCAAAGGCGCCTATTCCCGACTCAAATTTGAGTCCGGCGTCCACCGGGTGCAGCGTGTGCCTTCCACGGAAAGCTCAGGCCGCATCCATACCAGCGCCGCCACTGTCGCGGTACTGCCGGAGGCCGAGGAAGTGGAAGTAGATATCAACCCAAGCGATATCCGCATTGACCTTTTCTGTGCTACCGGCCCAGGGGGGCAATGCGTCAACACCACGCAAAGCGCGGTGCGCATCACCCATATCCCCACCGGCATCGTCGTCTCCTGCCAGGACGAAAAATCGCAGATCAAAAACAAGGCCAAAGCCATGCGCGTCTTGCGCGCGCGGGTGCTGGAAAAAATGCAGGAAGAAGCGGCCGGCGAGGAAGCGGCGGCGCGCAAAAGCATGGTCGGCAGCGGCGACCGCTCCGAGCGCATCCGTACCTATAACTACCCGGAGCGCCGCATCACCGACCACCGCATCGGCCTGACCCTGCATAAGTTGGAATGGGTTTTAGAGGGTGAATTAGATGAACTGATCGACGCTCTGATCACCAGCGATCAGGCCGCCAAGCTGAAGGCCTAAAGCGATGCGGCTACAGCAAATGACCGAAGCTATCGCGCGCAGGCTCACTGCCGCGGGCTATCAGCCCGGGGAAGCGGCGACCGTAGCCCGCCTGCTGCTCTCGCATCAGCTTTCCTGTCCGCTTTCCCGGCTGCCCCTGCAGCATGACGCCGAAATAGAGATTGCCGCTGTGGAAGAAAAGCTGGCTCGCCTGGAACAGGGCGAGCCTGTGCAATATCTGCTGGGACACACGGAATTTATGGGCCTGAACCTCCTATGCGGCCCTGAAGCGCTGATCCCGCGCGGCGACAGCGAGCCGGTCGTCGAAGCCACGCTGGGACTGCTACGCGGCCGCCATAGCCCGCGTATCGCCGATATCTGCACCGGCTGCGGCGCTTATGCCCTGGCTGTGGCCGCTTTTTTGCCCTGCTGCCGCGTCTGGGCCACTGATATCTCAGCCGCTGCCCTGCGCCTAGCGCGTTGCAACGCGGCCAGGCTCAATGTTGCGCCGCGCGTTGATTTTTTTTGCGGCGACCTGCTGCAGCCACTGTCGGGTTTGGGGCTGCAATTTGATCTCATCATCAGCAATCCGCCCTATATCGCGAGCAATGACATTGACGCTCTATCGCCGCAGGTGCAATGCGAGCCGCGTTTGGCTTTGGACGGCGGGCCGGACGGCCTTGATTTTTACCGACGCCTGGCTAACGGGGCCGCGGAATTGCTCGGCGCCGAGGGATTGCTGATCGTAGAGCATGGCGCTGAACAGCAGGAGCTGCTAATGCGGCTATTTGCCGATCAGGGCTGGCAGCTGCAACAGAGGATCGAGGATTACGGCTACCGACCGCGCGGCCTGGCTCTGCGGCGGGGCTGAGCGCGGATAGATATACCGCCGCTTAACACGGACAAAAGCCCGTGCGACGAAGCTGCCGCGCATGTGGCAGCCAAGGGATACCCCTACCAGGCCGCCTGACGCCAAGGCCGCCCGCGGCAAAAGAAAGGACAGCGCATGCGGACCCAGATTCTTCCTGTACAATTAAATAGCCCTTCCGGCCGGGCGGCCATTGCCAAGGCGGCGGATATGATTCAAAGCGGCCAACTGGTCGGCTTCCCCACCGAGACTGTTTACGGACTCGGTGCGGATGCCTTGCAAGCCGCGGCGGTAGCGCGAATTTTCGCCGCCAAAGGCCGCCCAGCCGACAATCCGCTGATCGCCCATGTCTGCAGCCTGGAAATGGCGGAGCCTCTCGCTGATTTCACGCCTTTGGCGGCGCGCCTGGCCGAGCGCTACTGGCCGGGGCCGCTCACCCTGGTGCTGCCGCGGCGGCCGCTCGTGCCTGATATCGTCAGCGCGGGGCTGCCAACGGTGGCGCTGCGCTTTCCCAGCCATGCGATAGCAAAAGCGCTGATTGAAACCGCCGCCACGCCGATTGCCGCGCCCTCGGCCAATCTCTCCGGCAGGCCTAGCCCGACCCTTGCCGCCCATGTCTATGAAGATATGGCGGACAAGATACCGCTGATTTTGGATGGCGGACCAGTGCAAATCGGCCTTGAGAGCACGGTTGTGGACGCACGGGGCCGCTACCCCATACTGCTGCGGCCGGGACAGATCAGCGCCGAGGAGCTGGCGGAGCTGGCCGGCGACTGCCTTTATCCGACTGCCGGCTCAGTTGAGCGCCCGGCCGCGCCGGGGATGAAATACCGCCATTATGCGCCGTCCGCACTTGTATATCTGGCGGCGGACAGCAGCGAGGCTTTGCTGATCGCCGCCCGCCTGCCCGCTCGGCCGCTCTTTTTGGTCAGCGTGGAAACAGCGGCCGAGCTTGCCGCCTCCGGCATTGCGGCTAATCGCCTGCGCCCCTTATTCAAACGCCGCGATTTAGCTCCCTATGCGCAGGGAATCTTTGCCGCGCTACGCGCCGCCGACACCGAAGGCGAGCAGTATATCGTGGCGGAAAAAGTCGCGGAGCGGGGCTTGGGGCGCGCGATTATGAATCGTTTGACCAAGGCGGCGGCTGGTTGAGCTGAAATTGAATAGCCCGCCACTTGCTTTTTCGCCCTTATTCGGATATAATTATCTAATCAGAGGTATAATATATCCCCACGGAAGGCGGCGTTTTTCACCATATAAGGCTGGTCACGCTGTCCTTAAGTTGAGGTTTTTGATGGTAATACAGCCGCAAGAAGACTACAATAGCGAATATGCTTTGCTTAGCGATGAAGATATCGTAGCGCTGGCCAATGACGGCAACTCACTGGCTCAGGAGTTTCTCATCGATAAATATAAGAATTTTGTCCGCGCCAAAGCCCGCTCCTATTTTCTTATCGGCGCAGATAAAGAAGATATCATACAAGAGGGGATGATCGGTCTTTACAAGGCGATCCGCGATTTTCGGCCGGACAAGCTCTCCTCTTTCCGCGCTTTTGCCGAGCTGTGCATCACACGCCAAATCATCACGGCGATCAAGACCGCGACCAGGCAGAAGCATATCCCGCTCAATTCTTATATCTCGCTCAATAAGCCGATTTATGACGAGGACTCCGACCGCACCCTGCTCGATGTAATCTCCGGCACCCGTGTCACCGACCCGGAGGAACTGGTGATCTCACGCGAGGAATTCGATAATATCGAAGCCAAGATGAGCGAGATCCTCTCCTCTTTGGAATGGAAGGTGCTGATGTACTATCTGGAGGGCAAAAGCTATCAGGAGATCGCCAATGACCTGGACCGCCATGTCAAGAGCATCGACAATGCCCTGCAGCGCGTCAAGCATAAGCTGGAGCGCTATCTGGAGAACCGCGGCGAACAGGATAGAAAATAACGGCGCAGCCGGTACGCACAAGCCGGCTGTTTCCCTGCCTAATGCAAAAAGCTCCCGCCCCATCAAATGGGCGGGAGCTTTCATATAAATTGAGCGGCACAAAGCTTCGGCCGCCGCATAGGCATGGCCGGCCGCTTTAGTCGACCGGCTTGGTATGGGCCGGCAAATGCGTCCGAGGGGCTGGCCCCGGCAGGTCTAGCCGGAGATCAATTGAGCCAGGTATTTCAGCGCCAGGCTTTTTTGCTCCGCATTATAGTTGGCGCCGAATTGCCGCTCCTTGACAGCCAGCTCTAATATATGCCGCGCCTCCTCGTCGCTGGCCTTGCTTAATTGCAGCGCCAGGCCCATAATGGCGGCGTTCATATCGCGGCTGATATCGCGCTCCGCATCAGCGGCCAGGGACTGGCCGTACACCGTATCATATAGCCCGGCCTGCTCCAACTTTTGCCCCGCTGTCTCCGCGGCTCTGGTATAAGTCGCTTCATACTGCGGCTTCATCGCCCGCTCAGCCAGCTGCATTGCCTCCTCAAGGCTCATTACCTGCGCCTTGGGCATCTTGCTTTCCTGATAGCCGCCCTGACTGGCTTCATTGAGCAGGCTAAGAAATTTATCGGTAAGGGCGGGGGCGGTAGCATTAACGCCTTGGCCGGCCGCCGCACTATTATTACCGCTGCCGACCATGCTGTAATCGCCTTTGAAATTATAAGTATTGGTCGCCGAATCAATCAGCTTACTTTGATAGCTGCCATCGCTGTTGAAGCCGGTAATCAGATAAGTGCCGCCGCCGGTCACCACCAAATCGCCGACAGCGAGGCCCTGCGGCGCCTTGCCATCCGGATTAACTTTATATATCCCCATAGTATCCTCCCTTTTTATCGCGGCCTGCCAATAGTGGCCGGCCTTTATTTTGCCGGCTCGCTCTCTGTATCCTTATCCAATTCTTTAGCCGAAGCCTCGGCGAGATTCTGCTCCGCCTGTCTGGCGAAATAGAATGTAAACACCATTAAGCCAATTTGCATAAATTGATCTCCGGCGATGCGCCCTGAAATAAAGCCGAACAGTAATCCCGCCGCTATCATTAAAGTAATCAGTGATTTTACTTTTACTAATTTAATCAAAGCATCTTTCATACCCTATAGTCTCCCTCATTTTACTTAGTGGGCGGCTGCGGCCGCCGGGTCAAGCCCGGGCTTGGCCCATTATAATATATGCCTTTGCCGGGCTAAGGTTGCCGCTATTTAGGCCGCTAACCGGCCTTAATATTCAGCTCATTGACACGGCGATTGGTATTGGCAATAAAGCGATACAAGGAAACACGATGAAGATATACCCAAAAGAAATCTTATACGACTATATAGGCAGTCATCAAGCGGCTGATGAAGTAGGGGACTACACTAAATCGATCGTTTGAGGATTTTGGCGGGTTTTATGGCTTTCAGCCTGTTCTCTGCCGCCCATACCGGGGTCAGACAAAATATAAGCACTATCTGCTATGTCCGGGATCTTTAATTATAAATGTTCGGTATCGCAGTCTGGACGATTTGAACGGGCAGGCCCTTGCATGGCGTAGCAAGGTTAACGTCAGGAAGTACTGCACAATCGGGAAAATACCCTTTGAGTACATGAAAAAAGTAGAATCATTCCTCCCGTGACTACATCATACATAAAATTAACATAAGACGTGTACAAAAGGACTGTCTTATCTCATGCAGCGGCAATCGGTATTCAGCCCGTACCTCAGAATACGCCGGTAGAGATATGGCAGCTGTGATCCTAAGCAACACGCTCGCAATCCACGAAGACAAGCAGGCTAATTTACGCCGTATGTTCAAGGCATAAATTTCTTCTTTCAGCCCACCGTAAAGCACTATAAGAAGGCTTCCACTATCTTTATTGACCACACGGTGAAATGACATCTTTACTGATGGCACTTCTTCGCGATTCTTAACCGTGTGACGGCAGAAGTAGTGCCGGATGCAGCTAAGCCGACGGCATGTCGGCCACAAGCATTTTTGTCCCGGATGAACGCGAGCCCGGCACAGCGTGCTGGATACAGAGAGGCCGCCCAAGGCTAATTCACAAACACATAAAAGCAAGCCAGTCTGCGGCAACGCACAAAAAAGAAGGCGGCTTTCAGCCGCCTTCTTTGGTCGAATCGCTGACGCGATCCGGGTTTCCTATATTAGGGGTTGTTTAGCTGAAGAGTGACGAAGGACCGACAAGCAGATAGAACATGTCATCGTCAGCATCATAAACTATGACAGAATATTTACCGTACTGCGAATCATTGAAATCAACAGCCGCTTTTGCCACATAGTCATAGCTGTCGATCAGATCGCCA
>JAAYYR010000055.1 GCA_012515255.1 Clostridia bacterium
CATACCGGCCGGGTGACGATATTGCGGCAAGGGCCGGCGCTGACATTCTCCCGCGTCGGCGCTTGGCTTGAGGCGAACTTGCGCGAGTCTGCGGCTGGCCTTAGCGCGGAGCGGCGCGCCTTGGTATTCGGCGTTTTCCTCGGCGATAAAAGCGGCCTGACCTATGAAATGAAAAATGCGCTGGGATTGACAGGCGCGCTCGATGCTTTCGCCGTCTCCGGCGTGCATGTCGGCTTTATCGTCCTCATGGCTTTGATGGTGGTGGGCGGCGGCTACCGCCGCCGTTGGCCGCGCTTTTTCGTCTGTCTGATTATGTTGATTGTTTATTGCAGCCTCACCGGAGCCTCAGCCTCGGTGCTGCGCTCATCGCTGATGGCTTTGATCCTGCTTGCGGCCACATTGTTTGATGAGCAATATGACGGCGTGACAGCCTTGGCGCTCGCGGCCTTTGCCTGCCTGGCTTTTCGGCCGCTGTGGCTGTTTTCCGCCGGTTTTCAGCTTTCCTTTGCGGCTGCCGCGGGCGCCATTATTCTCACCCCGGTTTTCCGGCAACTGATGTCGCCCCTGCCGCAACTGTTCCGGGAATTCTTCAGCGTTACTTTTGCCGCGACATTGGCTATATTGCCGTTGATCAGCTACTATTTTTATCATATCAGTTGGCTGGGCTGGCTGCTTGTTCCTTTATTGGTGCTAGCCTCCGGCGTCACGGTAATGCTCAGCTTCGCCGCCACCATCGTCGCCATGATCAGCCCCGCTATAGCCGGTATTTTTTTGACGGCGGCCAGCTATGCCATGGAGGCGGCTTATTGGGTCTGCGCGGCCTGGAGTAAGTTTTCGCTTACCGCCAGCATTACCGGAGCCGTGGCCGGCTGGACGGTGGCGCTGTTTTTGGCCCTGCTTTTTCTCATGCCCTGGCTGCAGCGCCGCATGAAAGTCTGGGCCTGCTGGGCGGTGCTTCTGACGATACTGCCGCTTTTTACATTATTGGCGCCAAAAAGCGTGGACCATCAGCCGACGCTGCCCGGGCCGCTGACCGAAATAGTCTTTATCGATGTGGGGCAGGGGGATTGCGCCCTCGTGATCACGCCGGATAAAAAGACTATTCTCATCGACGGCGGCGGCAATGCCTGGTCGCCCGGGTCGGTGGGCGAGTATTCGTTGCTGCCTTATCTCAAAAGCCGCGGCGTCACCAGGATCGATTTGATGATCAACAGCCATCCCCATGCAGATCATACAGACGGGCTGCTGAGCGTTTTGACTTATGTGGAGGTGAAGCGTCTTATTTATACCGATATTTGGCAGGGGGATGAATACTACGCGCAATTGCTGTCCCTGGCCCAGGATCAGGAGGCGGAGCTGCAGGCCTGCTGGGCCGGCGATCAAATCCGCATAGGTGATTATATCCGGCTGGATTTCTATTATCCCACTCCCGATATGGAAGCGGCGGTGGAGATCAATGATAATAACGGCAGCCTGGTTTTTGAGTTAAGCTGCGGCGATATCGATATCCTTTTTGACGGCGATATAGACGGCGAATTGCTTTCGCAGGTCTGCGCCGCGGCCGGAGCGGAAAGCGAAATTATCAAAGTGCCGCATCATGGCAGCAAGAGCGGCTACGCTTCCGATCTGGCGCAATTGCTTGAAAGCGAGGTAGCAATAATCAGCGTTGGCCGCGATAACAGCTATGGTCATCCCGCGGCAAAAGTGGTAGAATACTGGCAGGAGCATGGCGAGGTCTATCGTACCGATTATGACGGTTCGGTTTCCCTGTTTACCAATGGGCGGGAATATCAGATCTTGACCTACCATTAAGATGCGCAATCTGGAGCATGCTTTAAAACTAGGCTTACTTTGCCCTGTCTATCTCTTCCATGGGGAGGAGGTCTTGCAGATGGAGCAAATGATTGATAAAATAACAGAGCGCGTCGCTCCCGGCGAGCAGGCTTGGAACCGCGAGACGTATCAAGCCGAGGATGTCACGCCGGCGGATGTGGTTTTAGCCGCCCAAAGCGGCGGCTTCATGGGGCTGAAAAGGCTGATCCTGGTGCGCGGCGTCAGCTGGTTCCGCCAAGCGGGGAAAAACCGCGCCGCCGCTGATCAGAGTGTTGCGGCTGATGCGGCGGCTGCGGCAGCGCCGGCCGCGTTCGATGTGAAGCCTTTGCTTGATTATGTCGCGGACCCTAACCCGGATACGGTATTGATTTTACTATGCGATGGTACGGTTCCGGGCAATAGCCGCTTGGCAAAAGCTGTCAATCAGGGCGGGCGGACAGTATTTTTCCCCTCCTTAAAAGGCCAGGCCAAAGAAAAATGGCTGGCCGATTATTTTCGCGCTAAGTCTAAAATCCCCGAGCGGGGCGTAATCGCATACACCGCTTTAATGAGCGGCGACAGTTTGCTCGCCATGAAGAATGAGGCGGATAAACTCCTGCTCTATGTGGGCGAGCGCAGTAAAATCACCATTGAAGACGCCAATGAGGCTGTTAGCCGCGGCGCGCTTGCGGGTGTTTTTGATTTAAGCGATTTGCTGGCGGTAAAAAAAGGCGCGGCCGCTGTGGAGACATTTCGCCGTCTGCTGTTGCAGGGCGAGCCGCCGCAGAAGCTGCTGGCCATGCTCGGCACTCAATACCGCAATACACTGGCGGTACGCGACCTCCTGGAGCGCGGCTATACTCATCAGGAGGCAGCGCGACGCCTGGGGCTTAATCCTTATGCAGCAAAAAAATGCGCCGCTCAGGCGCGGTATTATCAGAATCGGCAATTAACCAAAGCGCTGGAAGCGCTGCTGGCCGCCGATATCGCACACAAGAAAGGTGAGGGCGAGATCAGGGATTTGCTGGAGACGGCTATCCTACGCATCTGCGCCGTGTAAAGAAATGGACAATACCATACCGGTCAATTCTGTCTATATCCATATTCCTTTTTGCCTTCACAAATGCCCGTACTGCGATTTTGTTTCGCTGCCGCTCTCTCAGCATCAGTCATGCCGCGAAGCTTATGCCGGTCTGCTACGATCAGAGCTGGATTTATGGCGCGGCAGCTTTAGCGATACGCCGCTGGATTTTTCCCGCCTGCGTACGATTTATTTTGGCGGCGGCACGCCCTCGCTGATGGAGCCTGATGAAATCGGCTCCATATTAGGGCTGTTACCGGCTGCGGAAGAAATTACTTTGGAGGCCAACCCGGAAACATTGGATCGTGGCAAACTCGCCGCTTTTCGCTTGGCCGGAGTCAACCGCCTTAGCCTGGGCGCGCAGAGCTTTGAGCCGCGTCTGCTGGCGGCCATGGGGCGCGGCCACAGTCCCGCTGATACAAGGCGCGTTGTCAATGAGGCGCGGCAGGAGGGCTTTGCCAATATCAGCATCGATCTGATCTATGGCTTGCCGGATCAAAATCTGGCCGGCTGGCAGGCTGATCTGCAACAGGCGCTGGCATTGGATACGCAGCATATCTCGCTGTACGGCCTGGCGCTTGAGCCGCATACCCCCTGGGGTGAACAGGCTGCCACAGGGCGATTGCAGCTCCCGGATGAGGATAGCCAAGCAGATATGTTGGAACTGGCCTGCGATGTTTTAGAGCAAGCCGGTTTCATCCATTATGAAATTGCCAATTTTGCCCGTCCCGGTTGGGAGAGCCTGCATAATCACGCTTATTGGCAGCGGGATAATTATCTAGGCCTGGGTGTGGCGGCTGCCAGTTGCCTTTTTGAGCGCCGCTTTTATAATCAAAAAAACCTCACCGCCTATCGCAGACTTATTGAGGTCGGCCGCCCGCCGCTGCTGGATGAGGAATGGCTCAATATCGACCAGGTAATCAGCGAGGCGCTTTTTTTAGGGCTGCGGCTGCTGGCGGGTATTGATTTTACCGCTTTTTACGGCCGTTACGGAGTCGACCCGCGCCGCCGCTACCGCCGCGAAATTGAGCGGCTATGGGAAAAGGGCCTGATCGAGCTAGACAAGCAGGGGATGCGCCTGACCCGCCGCGGTTTGCTGCTCGGTAATGAGGTATTCCGCGCTTTCGTCTAGGCGGCGCAGGCTTGCTGTTTAGCGAAGAAAATTATGATAATTATCTTTGGTGGCCGCCGGATGCGCCATCATGGCGATAGCGGCGGCGATGATCTCCGCATCGCGGGCAATCAGATCGTCAATATCCTTGGGCGTAACCACCAGGCGCCCGCGGAACCGCTCTAACAACTGCTTTTCCGCGTAGCTATAAGCAGCGTCGTCCAATTGCGGCGGCACGATCATGGCGCGCCCCCGCCAATATTGCCCCAGGCTAGTCAGGGTTTCGGCGATGATGGCCGCGGTATCGACTACTGTCGGCACGCCGATGGCAATCACCGGGCAGCCCGTCATGGTGCTGTCGATGCCGGAGCGTCTTTTGCCCAGACCGCTGCCGGGGCGGATGCCGGTCTCGCAGACTTGTATGGTGGTGCCGACGCGGGATATTGAGGCAGCGGCCAGGCTATCGACCACGATCAGCGCCGAGGGATGAATATGCTCGCAGATGCCGTCGATAATCTCCGCGGTTTCGATGCCGGAATTTTCCAACACACCGGGAGCGACGGCGCAGACCGCTGAATATCCCTCCAGGTTATGCAGGTGGAAAAGATGGCGGGTGGCATAACTCATATCCACGACCCGGGGGCCGAGCGCGTCCGGGATAGCGTTATCATTGCCCAGTCCCACAATCAGCAAGGGGTGCGCGACGCTGGGGGCCGTCCTCAGCAGGTTTTTTAATTGTCCGGCTACGACCTTGGCGATCTCGCCGATATCGTCCTCCTCATCTTCCAGAGGGATATCTATGGTAATATAGCGCCCGGGCTGGCGATTGAGGCGGGCAGCGCCTTTTTCATTGAGCACGGTGATGATATGAACCGTTACCCCATTTTCCTCGCGCACTTCTTCGGCCACGCCCTCGATTTCTTGATTTGCCTGTCCACGCAATAGTGCATTGGCCTCCGCCGCCATATCAAGGCGGGGAGCGAGATCAGCCAAGCCCCATAGATTTTCATTAAAATCAGGTTTTTTGTCCATACCCATATTATGGGCTAGGAGGCAAAATATCATTAGTAAATATCTTGGCAAATGCAGGAAGTGGCTGTAAAAAAGCGAAACCTATTCTAATGGAGGTGGCTTGGTGATGAAAGTCAAATGCATCATGTGCGGTAAGGACGTGGAAATTACCAAACTGCATAAAGATTATAAAAAACTAGCCGCCAATCCTCATGCAGCCTTCGTTTGCGAAAGCTGTGCCCTGATTGTTTCGCGGCAGGCTTCGCGCGGTAATATTCTGGAGAAAAAATAAATGCGCATCATCGCCGGGTCTGCGGGCGGCCGCCGGCTGCGCACTTTGCCGGGGACGCGTACTCGACCCACGGCGGATCGGGTTAAAGAGGCCATATTCAGCATGCTGACCGCGCAGTTGCCGGGCAGCAGGGTGCTGGATGCTTTTGCCGGCAGCGGCGCTCTGGGCTTGGAAGCGCTCTCGCGGGGCGCGGACGCCGCCTGGTTTTGCGAGAATAATGCCGCGGCGGCCCGGATCTGCGCCGCCAATATTGAAGCCTGCGCTTTTGCTGCGGCGCGGTTAATTACGGGCGATTTATTTGCTGTTTTAACCCGTCTGCGCCGCGAGCAGCCATTGCTGCGCTTCGACTTGATTTTTCTTGACCCGCCCTATGCCCAAGGCTTGCTTGAGCGGGCAATGACCATAATTGCCAGGGATTGCTGGCTTAGCCCGGACGGGCTGGTCGTAGCAGAAAGCGCGGCGGCTCAGGAATCGCCCGGTTATGCCGGTTTTACCCTGATTAAAGACAAAAAATACGGTGATACCGCTGTGCGTTTCTATCGCCCGGCCGGGGCCGTTGATCAAGCCTGAATATGTGTTGCAGGCGGTATAAAACTTAAGGAGGATGCAAAATGGAGGCAACGGAAAGCAGTTTTGGACTGGCCACCATACTTAGGGATCTGGAGGAAGCGGTTGCCAATGCCAGCAGAATACCGCTAACCAATAAGGTCATGGTGAGCGAGGACGCGATTATCGGCTGCGTGGACCGTATTTACGCCGCGCTGCCGGAGGAACTGAAGCAAGCTAAACGCGTCCTGGAGCAGAGCGATAAACTGCTGGAAAGCGTCGAGGGTCAAAGCCAGCGCATCATTGCCGAAGCAAGGGACAAGGCGCTGATGATGACACAGCAGTCGTCGGTATACCGGGAGGCGGCCGAGCAGGCGGAAGCTATGATCGCCCAGGCCGAGGAGGCTTCGGCGGAAATTCGGCGCGAATCGCTGCATTATTGCGATGATGTTTTGGCTCAATTAGAAGTGACATTGGAAAAAATGATGGGCAGCATCCGCAGAAATCGCGAAGATTTGCATAAATTCAGTTTTTTCGGCGAGCCCGAAGAAAAATCCCGGCCCGCATAAGTAAGGCCAGCGAGACCAGCGTCGCGACAGCGATCAGACAGATGAGCAGCGAATGCAGGAATAGCGGCAAGGCGGTTGGCATGATCTTTGTGGTCAGCGCTACCTGCAGGCTGAGCAATGGCATAAGCAGCGCCACGCCGGCATACGACAGCGCGGCATGAAGCACGCGGCAGAGCAAATAAGGCCAGATGCGGATATCGGTATCGCCCACCATGGCCAGTACCTGCATCTGTACGGACAGGCCGCCGAAACCGATTACAGCAGCGGCGGCCGGCAGCGCATATTTAAGCGGCAATCCGGAGTCCGCCAAAGCGTTCACGCCTAAGCTCATCTCAAAGAAGCCCTGGAAAAAGCCTTGCTGCAGCGGCTGCGGCGGTAGCGGCAAATGGTTGATCATGCCGGTGAGCACGGCGAAAAAGGCCATAAGGCAGCCGATGATAGCAATGTTGGCGGCAGCGCGGGATGCTGCCGCTTTTATCATACCTCCCAGCCCGGCAAGCGGCGGCGCCGTCTCCGTATCCTTGCTGATTTGATACCGGCCCGCCGTGGGATCAATGTGACGCTGCCGCGCCAGCATACCCAAAACGGCGCCAATCAGCAGATTGCCGCCATAGTGAACCGTGGCAAGCAATAATGCGGCGGCCGGGCAATGAAAAAGACCCTCCGCCACGGCAACCGTCAGATAAAGCAGGCTGGAATTATTGGTAAAGCAAATCAGACGCTCCCCCTCGGCGCGGCTGATCTCCCCCTTGCGCCGCAAAGCGGCAGTGAGCGCCGCCCCGCTGGGAAAGCCGGCGCAAAAGCCCAGTGCCACGGTAAGGCTGGCGCTGCCGGGCAAGGCGAAAAGCGGCCGCATCAGCGGGCTCATAGCGGCGCCGAGGTAGCGGGAAACCTGAAGCTCCAGCAATAACTCGCTGATGATGAAAAAGGGCAGCAGCGCCGGCACCACCACTTGCCACCATAGAGATAGTCCCTGGCTGGCGGCGGCAAAGGAAGCGGCCGGCGCGAAAACCATAGACAACGCCAAAGCCGTAAGGGCGAGGATGATTAGGCTATTGCTTTTCGGTCTTTTGCACGACAATTTCATCTTTTCTCCGGCAAAAACTTTTTTTCTTATTCTAAATATGGTATAATTTCTTTCGGTATGCGTCGAAATTAAATAAATGCGAAAAGCATGGAGGTCATTAAATGAATATCTTGGTTTTAAACAGCGGCTCTTCTTCCTTGAAGTATCAGCTTTTTGATATGCAAGGCGAAACCGTCATGGCAAAGGGCCTGGTGGAGAAAATCGGCCTTGAAGGCTCCGAGCTGACCCATAGCCCGGCGGGTAAAGATAAAGTCAATATCGTGACCGATATTCCTAACCATAGCGTAGCGATTGAGCTGGTTATCAGCGAGTTGCTTGACCCTGTACACGGCGTGATTCGCGACATGAAAGAGATCAATGCCGTCGGCCATCGCGTTGTGCATGGCGGACAGACTTTCTGCAAGTCCTGCCTCATCGATACGAATGTGCTGGCTGAGATCGAGCGCTTGGTGGAGTTGGCGCCGCTGCATAATCCGCCCACTATTCTGGCGATTCGCGCCTGCGAGGAGAAAATGCACGGCGTGCCGATGGTCGCTGTCTTTGATACGGCTTTCCATCAGACCATGCCCGCCTATACCTATTTATATGGTCTGCCTTATCATTATTATGAAAAATATCAGGTGCGCCGCTATGGTTTCCACGGCACTTCTCACCGTTTTGTGTCCGCCCGCTGCAGCGAGCTGCTAGGCAAAAAAGACGCCAAGATTATTACCTGCCATTTGGGCAACGGCTCCTCAATCGCCGCCATTAATAATGGTAAGGTGCTTGACACCTCGATGTGCTTTACGCCTTTGCAGGGTATTTTGATGGGCACCCGCTGCGGCGATATCGACCCGGCCATCGTCACTTTCCTCATGGCCAAGGAAGGTCTTGATCCGAAAGCCATGGATGATGTGATGAATAAAGAATCCGGCTTGCTCGGTATCTCCGGCGTTTCCCCGGATATGCGTTATATTGAAGAGGCCGCGGCCAAGGGCAATGAACGGGCCGCCGTGGCGCTGAAAGTTTTCGAGAAAACAGTCGTCCATTATATCGGCGCTTATGCGGCCGAGCTGAACGGCGTGGACGCTATCGTCTTTACGGCCGGCATCGGCGAGAACGCGATCAATGCCCGGGCCAATATCTGTGCCAATCTTGACTATCTGGGCGTTGATTTTGACGCGGAAGCCAATAATTGCCGCGGCCAGGAAGTCGAGATTACGCGCCCCGGTTCCAAGACGCGTATTTTTGCCATTCCCACTAATGAGGAATTGATGATCGCCCGTGACGCCCAGGCTTTGGTACAGGGGAAATAAGCAAGACCAATGCGAACTCCGACCTTTTTTATAGCGAATTCCGTCTGTTGACAAGAAGACGGCTTATCGGTATAATGTTGCGAGACGGGGTGTCGAGCATGATTTTATCACTCGCCAAAATCAAACATCATCCCCATATGGTGCAGGAATATCGGGTTACCGCAGATTTACCTGATCCCGCCGCAGCCGGATTCTTGGATTTCGCCCTCGCCGGCCCGGCTCTGTTTTGCGGCGCTGTCACCAATCGCGGCGGCGGACTCTTCCTCGTGGAGGGGAAGTATACGGCGCAGGTCAAATTAGCATGCAGCCGCTGTCTTGCCGCTTTCACTTTGCCGGTTAGCGGCGAGATCAAGGCTGTATACGGGCCCTCGGCCGCTGATGATGCCGAAGGCGAGCTGGACTATCGCGAATTAAGCGGCGATGAGATTGCTTTGGGCGGGATGATTTTAGATGAAATATCTTTTTCTCTGCCGATGCAGCCTCTATGTAATGAGGAATGCCGGGGTTTATGCCCGTTTTGCGGTATTGACCTCAATAGCGGGAACTGCGATTGCGCCGGCGAACAAATTGATCCCCGTTGGGAAAAGCTGACTGAATTCCGGCCGGCAGGTAAATAAGAACCAGTATTCAACCATCAGAAAACCCAAGCCAAGGCATTTTTTGGCGAAATCTTGCGCTTCGCTATTTTGATGGTTGCATACCGCTTCACAGAAAGGAGTATTGAAAAATGGGCGTACCCAAGGGTAAAACCTCCAAGGCCAATAAAAGAATGAACAGGGCTGCCAGATACACTCTAGGCGCACCGGCATTTTCTGAATGCCCGCAATGCCATGAGCTGAAACAACCGCATCATGCTTGCCCGAAATGCGGATATTATAATGGTCAGCCAATAGTCTTAAAAAAAGAAAAGGCCGAATAAATAGTTTAAGTGAAAGAGGCTCAGGCTTGCCCGGGCCTCTTTTTATTTTTTTTGCCACAGCCATTAATGACGAAGAAAAGGAAGAATTTGATGAGAATAGCAATCGATTTAATGGGCGGGGACTATGCCCCGCAAGCGATTATCGAGGGGGCTTTGCTTCTGGCGCGAGCCTATCCTGAGGATCGGCTGCTACTGGTGGGTCTGCCGCAGGTAAAAACGGCTTTCCCCGACCTGCCCGACAATTGTCTCTACCTGGACTGTGGCTCGGTGATGGCCATGGACGAGGATGTGCGCGGCCTGATGCGGAAAAAGGACAGCTCGATTTGGATGGCCACGGAGCTGGTCAAAACCGGTGAGGCCGACGCCGTCATTTCCGCCGGCAGCACCGGCGCGCAAATGGCAGCCGCTACCTTGCTGCTGGGCAGAATACCCGGTTGCGAGCGCCCGGCCATCGCCACGGTGGTACCGACCGCCGCTGGGGCGAAATTACTGCTCGACGTGGGCGCCAATGCCGACTGCAGCCCAGAGCTGTTATTGACTTTTGCCCGCATGGGCGCGGTGTATGCCGAGCAGTTGCTCAATTATGATAATCCACGGGTGGCTCTGCTGGCCAATGGCACCGAGGAGCATAAAGGTAACAAATTGGTACGGGAAGCATATGCTCTTATCAAAGGCAGCGATTTGCACTTTATCGGCAATCTTGAAGGCCGCGATATTCTTACCGGCAATTATGAGGTAATCGTTTGCGACGGCATGAGCGGCAATATCGCCATCAAAAGCATGGAAGGAGCTGTAGCGATGATTATGCAGCTCTTAAAGCAGGAGCTGACTAGCTCCCTCAAAGCCAAGGCCGCGGCGGCGATGCTAAAGAATAATTTTCGTAATGTGCGAAAAGCTTTGGATCAGGAAGAATATGGCGGCGCGCCGTTATTGGGATTGAGTGGCATCAGCATTGTCTGCCATGGCGGCTCCAGCGCAAAATCTATTTTTAGCGCCGGTAAATTGGCGCGTAAATGCCATACCAATGATTTCGTTAATAAATTAACAGCCGCTTTTATGGCGGAACCGATACAGTAGCAGTATCCGCTCACCCGGAAAGAATATTGATTGAAGCAGGAGTGAAACCAATGCCCGAGGAAGACAGGATAAAGGAAATATTCATGGACCAGCTAAAGCTGGACGAAAGCATAGTCAGCCGCGAGCTGACCTTTGATTCGCTGGCCATCGATTCGCTGGAACTACTGGAACTGGTCGTAGCGATAGAGGAGGAATTCGATATTACCCTTGACGACCAGTTATTAAGCCGCATGGAGACTTTGGGCGAGATGTCCGATTTTATCATGGAGAAAATCAAAGGATGAGCAAAGGACGTAAACCAGGCTGCGCGGAGCAACAGCGGCGGCTGGAAGAATTAGCTGCGAGACTCGGCATTGCCGCGGGAAAAAGCAGCCTCCTAACCGCGGCGCTGACCCATTCCACTTTTTTTGAGGGCAAGCGCAAGGGTGAGGATGGCGAGGATAATCAGCGTCTGGAATTTTTAGGCGACGCTGTGCTGGACTTGGTCGTAGGCGAGCATCTGTATCTTAATTATCCTCAGGCCCGCGAGGGTGAACTGTCCAAAATGCGCGCTTACCTGGTATGCGAGGCCTCGCTCGCGAGCCTGGCGGAGGCGATTGGATTGCCGCAGGCTTTGCGTATGGGCAAAGGCGCCGAGGCGGGCGGCGACCGCAACCGGCCTTCGGTGCAGGCCGATGCTTACGAGGCTTTAATCGGCGCTATTTTTCTTGCCCGCGGATACGCTAAAACTCGCGAATTTATTTTGAGCCAGTTCGGCCCGCGGGTCAATAGTCTATGCGCCGAAGATTATGAGGATAAAAAAAGCCTGCTGCAGGAGCTGGTGCAGGCGCAGGCGCCTTATGGCGTGATCTACCGCGTGTTGGCGCAAAGCGGGCCGGATCATCAACCCAGCTTTGAATCCGGCGTGTATTGCGGCAAGCTGCTCCTGGGGAAGGGCAAGGGCGGCAGCAAAAAAGAAAGCGAAGCCGCCGCGGCGGCGGATGCTTTGAGCCGTCGGCAGTTGTGGCTGGATCAAATTGGCTGAGCGATCCGGGCAATGATTTGCTCAGGAGCGCATAGCCTATAGCAGGCAGGCCGTCTGCCGGTTGCAAGTCGGCTCGCGGCTCTGATTAAGAATAAATCTTGACAAGCGCCGCGCCTGATGTTATCATCATAGCAATTGTAAAACCAAAACGTTGAACCGGACATGAGTATGGCAGACGGTTCCCAAGAGAGTCCCGGTAGGTGCGAGCGGGGCGAATACGTGCCACAACTTACCGCCGGTGAGTGCGGGGGCGAACCTCCGCCGTGAAGCTGCGTTAAAGCAAAGAGTGATACTGCGTAGCGGTATAATTCGGGTGGAACCGTGGAGCAAATGCTTCATCCCGTAGTGGATGGGGCGTTTTTTTATTGAAGGAGGAACCAGCCATGCAAATCAGCATAGAGAATTACGGATTACAGGAAGTGGCG
>JAAYYR010000056.1 GCA_012515255.1 Clostridia bacterium
GCATGATAAACGGTGATTTGCGCCCGGCTCAAGCCGCTAATATCAGAATACACAGGGGCTAGTTCCAGAAGATAGGCAGCGTCGGTGATGGGGCAGGGCTGCCAGGTCTTGTCATAGGCAACTTGGATTTTCGTATCAGCGACGATTGCCTGGGGCTGCACGTCCAGCAGGTCGGCCGTCAATTGCCAATCGCCCTGTGCCGCTTTAAAGACTTCAGCGCTATTTTGCGCGGCAAGCAAGGCATAATTTAATTCCGTATTGGCTTTTGCCGCCAAATGCGAGCCGACAAATAAGTGTACACATACTGCCGCGGTTATGGCAAAAACAAGGATAGCCAGGATTTGCTCCAGCAGGAAGAGGGTCGATTTCATAGCTTTATCCCTCCCCGGCAGCGCGGTAAAATGCTCATCCGCAGGGCAGCGCCTTGACTGTCCACGCAGATGATCGATATCAACCCTGTTTGGGCATTATTCTCAAAGTCAAGGCTCTGCGCTGGCAGGATTTTCATACCGGCGTCGGGCGTGAATTGCAAACCTTTTTCACAATACAGCTCTCGTATCCAGCCATCATAACAATAAATCATCGTGTGATAGACGCTGTCACCATAATCCTCCTCCAGATAGAGGGTGGAGATAGCGTTCAATTCCTCATAGCCCTGGAAGCTGCCCAGGTATACACCATCTAAGGTATCGCTGTGGCGCAGCTTGGTCTCGATATAGGAAATAGCCAGCCGCTGATCGGCGTTGGCGGAATTGCGGTCGGAGATGCCCTGGTAAATATGGGCGCCCAGCATTAAAACCAGAAGAATGGCCGCTGTAAAGGCACAGAATATAAGCAGCGCCAATAAGTCGCCGATTTTTTGTCCGCGATTAGAGTTGCGCATCAGCGACCCTCCTTGGCGATTACGGTGATTTCCGGCATGATATTGCTTGCAAAAACCCCGGTATAAAATACCTCGTATTTGCTGCCGTCGATCACCACGCCATAATGCCGGGTCAAATAATCCAGCGAAGGCGGGTATCTGCCCTCAATGGCATAACAACTGACGGCGGCGCGGCGCAGGCTTTGCTCAAGAATCTTTTGCCCTTCTTCCGTACTGCCGCGCTTGACGCCGGTCAGGCCGACAATAACCAATACGGCTATTGTGACAAAAATAAAGATACCCGGGATAATGGACGCGACGCGGCGCGGGGACGCTTTTTTCCAGGCAGCTTTACGCATTGGGATACCTCTTAGCCAAGCACCGACATGATATTAAGCAGCGGCAACATCACAGAAAGCAAGACAGCGCCAACTATTAAAGAGGTGAGAATGACCAAGGTTGGTTCGATTTTCCCTAGAAGCGCGTCTAATGTTTCATTCAAATTGGCCTCTGAGCGGCGGGCGATTTCACTGAGCACTGTATCGGCGGACCCGCTTTTGACGCCGAGCGATAGCATCCTGCTATATGTAGCGGGAAAGATAGCCGCGGCATTAAGCGCTTCCGCCAGGGATTTGACCTCCATTAGGAAGGCATTGCCCAAACGGTATTTATTCTCCAGCCAAGTGGAGTTGACGGATAAAGCGGCGGCCAGCTTATAGCCCTCGCTGATGGGCAGGCCGCTTCTAACGGCCATGGCCAAGGCATTGCTAAAGCGGGCCAGGGCGATTTTAGCCGGCAGGCCATGCTCCCCGCGCAAATTGCGGTAAGCGCGGGCGATTTTGACCCGGAGCTTGGGGGAAACCAGGAGCAGCACGATAAAAGCGAGTAGTACCCCGGCGAGTATAGCAAAAAACAAAGAGATTTCAATCAGGGAGGCGCCAATATTACGCAAAACAATGGCAAAGGTAGGCAATTCCAGCCCTAGCTGATGAA
>JAAYYR010000057.1 GCA_012515255.1 Clostridia bacterium
ATGTTTTCGTTCATTTTTCTGCTATCCAAGGCGAGGGCTTCAAGACTCTTGACGAGGGTCAGAATGTAGCCTTTGATATCGTTGAAGGCCCGCGCGGCCCTCAAGCTGCCAATGTTGTCAAGCTGTAAGTCTTCGCCAGAATATAGATAAAGCAACAGGGTTTTATCGTATGCGACGACAAAAACCTCATTCCTGGCAAGGGATGAGGTTTTTTAATGCCTGCGATTGTATTGGCTTAAATTTATGTTATGATAGGAATATATATCAAAAAGGGGAGCTGAGTAAAAGATATGAAAAAATTCGGCAGCGAATTACAAGCCTTTATCCTGCGCGGCAATGTTATCGATCTGGCGGTCGGCGTGATAATCGGCGCCGCTTTCGGCGCGATCGTCTCCTCATTGGTCGGCGATATCATTATGCCGCTGATCTCGCTTATCACCGGCAGGATTGACTTTGCCAATCTCTTTATCGCTTTGGACGGCGGCCATTATCTGACTGTGGCCGACGCGGAGGCGGCGGGAGCCTCACTTTTAAAATATGGTACCTTTATCACCGCCATTATTAATTTTCTGCTGATCGGCGTCAGCGTTTTTATCGTCATTAAGGCCATTAATAAATTAGACGCCCGCTTGCGGCATAGCAAAGAAGCTGCGGATGAAAAAACGCCGCGGCTTTGCCCCTTTTGCTTCGGCGAGATCCATGACGAGGCCAAGCGCTGCCCGCATTGCACCTCTGTTTTAAGCGAAGCCGGCGCTCTCGAGTCAGCCGGCGCCCCGGCCCAGGCTTAACCGGCCGCCGCGGATAAGAAAAAAGCGCCATCATGGTGATGGCGCTTTTGGCTATATGGCGTTTAGGGGCAGGAGGGGCAAACTTTGCCGCCTGACTCGGTGCAGCCGCATAGCGTGTCGCAGGGGTCAAGGAAGGATCTGCGCGACGCGTTGCAGTCGCAGGAAACGCAAATCGGGGTCGCCTCCCAGCAGAATTCGCGTAAAGCGATTTGCTGCAGGCAGGAGCGGAAAAGAATGCACAGGCAAATGGTGATCTGATTGCAGTTGATCTCGCTGACCACAGCGGTGACGCTTAGAACCTTGGAGTTATAGGCTTGGAGTATCGAGTCATTAGTACAGCAGAGATTAGCGGAGCGGATCACGCATAGTTCCCGGTCAATGTACTTGCAGCCGCAGCCATGATTGCCTCTGGTGCCAAAAAGGCGGATGGGAATGGCAAAACGCACCGAGGAAAGGCAAACACAGTCGTCTTTTTGCCGGGAGGCCTCTTTGAACGTGACGTCATTGGGGATATCGACATCAATGAAATCGCCGACCTCCAGATCATCCGGATCGAAGATATGCGGGCATTCGATGGTGATTTCCCGGCAGACATCCTCTGTGGTGCAGCAGCTGTCCAGGACATAGTTGAGCAAGGCTCTGATTGGCCTGGGCTCGGGATTGGTTATGGCCGCGTCTTCCGGACAGATAATTGTGCAGTCAGGGGCCGCAGCCTTAACAGAGCTCCTTTTACAGTTGCAGTTCCGTCCGCCAATATTACAAAGCAAACTCATAGACAACACCTCTCTATAAAGATTTAGTTTGCTTTATAATATGCCGCGGAGGGATGAGTTGTGAGTTAATAGGCGGCCAGTACCCTGGCGGTAAAATCAATAAGCAGGCGGCAAAACGGATAGTAGCCTGGCTTTAAATCCCTGCTCATTTGCTCCAAAAGCTCGGCCATGGCCTTAACATCGGCGTCCATCACCCCATGGCGTACCATAAAAGCGAGGTTTTGCTTATAGGCCAGGCGCTCCGGGGAAATATCGTCGATGGCGAAAATATTCGGCACATTCTGAAAGGAGCTGATGATATCCTGCCGCGGCAGGCCGATATAGTCGGCCAATACAGCGGCAGCCTGCGTCACCGCCCGATGATCCTCCAGCGCCGCCATCAACTGGTTTTTGATCTGGGGGTGGTCGGCGTCCGTAATCAGCTCATAGCTGATCTCGACAAAATTATGTGCTTTCCACCAAATAAGGTTTTGGGGCAGCCGCGTGACTTGCGCCACCTGATCCAGATATTTTTCGCCGACAAGAAAGCACCAGCCTTTGCGGTAACCGGGCCAGAATTCGTCGGCATGGAAATCAACGCCAGGCGGCTCCGTGCCATGGGAGATGATGCCCCGGGCCAAAGGCAGGGCCTGCGGAGCGTTTTGCCCGCACCAGGCATGGAAATCAGCGCCCATCGTATGGGCTTTATCACGATCCCAGCCGGCCCCGGCCGCGATATCGGGAAACAGCCCGCCCAGAACCATCAGCTTAGGGACGCTGCCGTAGATTTGGCTATTGACAAAGTAATGAACAAGTGGGAACATGATAATACTTCCTTTGAAAAGGTGGGAGGGGTATATGGCGGAAAAAGAGCCGCGCCGGAGATATCCGCTGAAAAAGCATATGCGTAATATCGCGGTGATCATTGTCGCGACATTTTTGGATTGCACTGGTTTTTTAATCTTCATTCAGCCCAATAATTTCCTAGCGGGCGGCATTTGGGGCGTAGCCGGCATCATTCATTATTTTATTCCCCTCATACCTTTGGGCGCTTATGTGGCGATTTTGAATACGCCGCTTTTGATTTGGGGCTGGCGCAAGCTCAA
>JAAYYR010000058.1 GCA_012515255.1 Clostridia bacterium
AAAACCGGCGCCCGTGGTCTGCGCGCCATCCTCGAATCCCTATTACTCGATATCATGTTTGAGGCGCCCATCCGCGAGGATGTATATAAGTGCGTGATCACCAAAGCCGCAGTCGAGCAGAAAGAACAGCCGCTGCTGCTGGCCAAAGGCCAAAACAACCCGGAGACTCTCAACCAGGAGGCCCCGGAAGTCAGCGCTTAAGCCTTGAACCGGCGGTGAGTTTTTTGCCGCCGCTCAGTTTATTTCCATGAGGGTGCAACCATGCCAAATAGTGAAAGATTCTTAAATAAATTGGGGATTGCTCCGTCGCTTCATCCGCCGCAGGATTGGGAAGTCATTCCCATGATGCCGCTGAGGGGCATGCTGATCTTTCCCCATATGATCACCCATCTCGACGTGGGCCGCGACAGATCAATCAATGCCATCAACGAGGCGATGGAAAATGATAAGAACCTGCTTTTCCTCGCCATGCAAAAAGACCCGCAAATTGACGAGCCGGGCCTGGATGATATCTATGATGTCGGCTCGGTAGTGCTGATCCGCCAGTTGCTTAAGCTGCCGGGCGGCACGGTGCGTCTGCTGGTCGAGGGGCTGTACCGGGCGCGGCTGATGAGCTGTCTCCAGGACGATCCCTTTCTGCTCGCGGAAATCGAGCCGCTGAACAGCTACCGCGGCGAAGACCCGATTGAGGAGGAAGCCACCAAGCGCATCCTGCTCGCCAAATTTGACGACTACGCTAAAAACAGCAAGCGGGTGGCCTCGGAAACCATGGCCTCCATTGTTAATATCAGCGACCCGGACGTGCTCTCCGACCTGATAGGCGGCCAGCTTAATCTGCAGCAGGAAGAACGCCAGGAACTGCTGGAAACCCTTGATATCACAGAGCGGATGGCCAATATCATCGGCCTAATCGATAAAGAGAACGAAATCCTGGAAATGGAAAAGAATATCGCCAACCGGGTGCGGCAGCAAATGGACAAGAGCCAGCGCGAATATTATTTGCGCGAGCAGATCAAAGCCATTCAAATCGAGCTGGGCGAAGGCGATGAGCGCAGCGCCGAGGTCGAGCGGTACCGTAAAAAGGCCGAAGAGGCCAAGCTGCCCGACTATGTGATGGAGCGTTTTGAGGCCGAGCTAAAAAGGCTGGAAAAAACACCGCCAATGATGGCCGAAGCCATGGTAATCACCACTTACCTCGAGGTCATCCTTGACTTGCCCTGGAATAAGGCGAGCGAGGAAAACCTAGATATCCTGCGGGCGGAAAAAATCCTTGATGAAGATCATTACGGCCTGGCTCGGGCCAAGGAGCGCATTATCGAATACCTGGCCAGCTGTTGCCTGAAAAACAACCTCAAAGGCCCGATCATCTGCCTGGTTGGCCCGCCCGGTGTGGGCAAGACTTCGCTCGCCCGCTCTATCGCCCGCGCTACCGGACGTGAATTTGTACGCATGAGCCTGGGCGGCGTGCATGACGAGGCTGAGATCCGCGGCCACCGCCGCACCTATATAGGCTCCATGCCCGGCCGCATTTTGAACGGCATCAAAACTGCCGGCGTCAATAATCCGCTATTCCTCCTTGACGAAGTGGATAAGCTGGGCAAGGACTGGCGCGGCGACCCCACCTCGGCGCTGCTTGAAGCGCTCGATCCGGAACAAAATAATACCTTTTCCGACCATTATTTGGAAATACCCTTTGACCTGTCAAAGGTGATGTTCATCACCACAGCCAATATGCGTTCGGAAATACCGCGTCCCCTGCTCGACCGTATGGAAGTGATAGAAATCTCCAGCTACACCGAGGAGGAAAAGCTCAATATCGCCATCCGCCATCTGGTGAAAAAACAGTTGCTGGAGCATGGCCTGACTGCTGACCAGGTCAAATTCACCAATGCCGCGCTGCGCGCCATCATTCGCAGCCATACCCGGGAGGCGGGCGTGCGCGAGCTGGAGCGGCGCATCGCTAAAGTTTGCCGTAAGGCGGGCCGCGACATCGTGGCCGGCTTGCAGCCGCCCTTTAAAATCAATGTGGATAATCTTGCTGATTATCTGGGCAAGCCGCGTTATATTGAAAGCAAGCTCAAGCATCAACCGCAGCTTGGTATCGCCATCGGCCTGGCCTGGACGGAGATCGGCGGCGAGATTCTTGAGATCGAGGTGCAGACACTGCCCGGCAAAGGTAAATTCACCATCACCGGCAAGCTGGGCGATGTGATGAAAGAAAGCGTACAGGCCGGCTACACTTGGCTGCGTACCATCGGCCGGCGCTACGGTATCCCCGATAATTTGGAGGAAACCACTGATTTGCATATTCATGTACCGGAAGGCGCCATCCCCAAGGACGGCCCCTCTGCCGGCATTACGATTGCCACTGCTCTTTGCTCCCAGCTCTCCGGCATCAAAGTCCGCGGCGATATCGCCATGACCGGCGAGATCACCCTGCATGGCAAGGTGCTGCCGGTGGGCGGCATTAAGGAGAAGCTGCTGGCCGCCTATCGCTTTGGCATCAAAGAAATCATCCTTCCCGCGGAAAACGCCAAGGATCTGGAAGATATTCCGCCCAGCATCCGGGAAAAGATGGTCTTCCACACGGCGCGGCATATGGATGAGGTGCTGGAACTGGCCCTCGTTAAAGATAAGCCCCAGGCTACAGCCAAATAAATCGTCGTCTTTCCCCTAAACAAATGAAAATCAAGCAATCAGACATCGCGGCCTCAGCCGTACATCCCACTCAGTATCCGAGCGAGCTTTTGCCCCAGATCGTCCTGTTCGGGCGTTCCAACGCGGGCAAAAGCTCTTTGATCAATGCGCTGATTGAACGGCGCAATCTGGCGCGTACCAGCTCCGCCCCTGGCAAAACGCGGCTACTCAATTTCTACCGCATCGAGGCCGTGGCCACGGGCGGCCAACCGCTGCTATTTTATTTCGTCGACTTGCCCGGCTATGGCTATGCCAAGGTTTCGCGCGATGAGCGGCAGCAATGGCTAAAAAGAATCGAGCAATTTCTGCGCAGCGATACGCCCAAGCTTTGCTGGCAATTAGTTGATATCCGCCATCAGCCTAGCCCTGAAGATATCTCCATGTACCGGCTGCTGCATGATCAGGGCTACCATGTGACGCTGATCGCCAATAAGGCGGATAAAATCGGCCGCAATGCGCGGGCCAAAGCCCTGTCTTTGATCAGCCATACCCTAGAAATACCGCTCGCCGATATTGTGGTTTTCTCCGCTGTCACTAAGGAAGGCAAAGAGCTGCTGCAAGGACAGGCTGAATCCTACTTATTGCACTTATGCGAAGCGCAATAATAATTGTCTTTGCCCTAAAATAGCCTGCCCCTAAGGCCCAGCCGTAGCCGAAATTCGCAAAGATTTTAGGTAAAACTTAGACTGCTTACATTGACAAAGAAAACGCCGCCAGTATAAAATAAGCTGTGTCGGCGATGGTCGGCGGACTGGAACGCGGCCCGGGATAGCCGCGAGACATAACCAAGCTTAATCCAGCGGCCGGCGTGCGGGCAGTGCCAAGGCCTTGTGATTGCAGCCTGGGGAAGCTGATCCAATCTGTCGCCCATTGCCGGGCCAGTTTAGGGAACCGCCCGGCTTTAGTCGGTTTCCCGCCAGAAGAAATAGGGAACCGCCTCGCTTTAGTCGGTGTCCCGCCGAAAGAGATAAGGAGACGAACATGAAAAAGATTCTGCTTTTTGCCTTTACCTTGATGCTGATTATCGCTTTTACCGCTTGCTCGCCGCAGGCCAATATCGCGGAAACGCCTGATTTTAGCGTCGAAGCGACCGCCACAGCCGCGGATGTCGGCCGTTCCGCCGCCGACTTGCTGAAAAAGACCATGGATGATCAGGGCATCGCCTATACCGCTGATAACGGCTTTTTCGATAATATCGGCGGCTTTGCGTCCACCCAGACCGACGGCTGGCTGTTCTACTATAATGATGAATTGTCCAATGTCGGCGCGGCTGATGTGACTTTGTCTGAAGGCGACACCGTCACCTTCCGCTGGGCAAACTATGATGAAGCATTCGGCGCCTTTCCCGATAACGGCGATATGACCGATGATAATGCGGACGCCGACGATGACGCCAATATCGATGATGACGCCAATATCGATGATGACGCCAATATCGACGATAACGCGAACATCGGTGACGGAACAGTCACCGACGATAACACCGTAACGCAATAATTTGCCAATAAGCTACCCGCCTGTTAGCCAGGCCATATAAAAACGGCTCCCTCAAGGGAGCCGTTTTTATATGGCCATTTTCTTGTCCCTTGCCATATCCTTGTCCCCTCCTCGCTTCTGCCCCTTGCCTGCTTTGCCATGCCCGCCCCTGTACTCATACCCTTTGCCTTGTCTCATGGCCGTGCATATCAACAAACGAAAAAAGTTTTATATACCTCTTGACAACTGATACTATGCGCTGTATAGTACTCTGTGAAAGGAAGTATAAACAATGGACGCACAATTAAAACGAGGCTTATTGGATATCTGCGTGCTTTCGATACTACAGCGCGGCGATTCCTACGGCTACCAGATCATCAAGGATACCGCCCCCCTGCTCGAGCTAACCGAATCCACTCTCTACCCGATTTTAAGGAGGCTGGAGCAAGCCAATTATGTCAGCGAATACGCGATAGAGCATAATAGCCGCTTACGCAAATACTATCACATCACCGCGGAAGGCGTGGCCAGGATCGGCGAATTCCTGCAGGAATGGCAGGATATTATGAGAGTTTATCAATACATCAAGGAAGGGTATGATCATGAATAAGCAAATGTTTTTAGATGGCCTCAGGGTTGCGCTGGCCGAGCTGCCCGTTGCGGAGAGAGAAAAAACCCTGGCCTATTATGAAGAGATGATTAATGACCGGATCGAGGACGGAATGAGCGAAGCCGACGCCGTGGCCTCTTTGGAACCCGTGGAGGTGCTGGCCGCCCGTATTCTTGATGAAACGCCGATGATGCAAAAGGCCGTGCGCAAGGCCAAAAACAGCGGCATTTCCACCGCATTGCTGGTAGTGCTGCTGATCGTCTTCTTCCCAGTTTGGTTTCCATTGGCTGCCGTAGTCTTTGGCATTATCGTCACTGTGCTGGCCTTGATGTTCGCGTTGATCGTGGCTCTTATTGCGCTGGTGCTGGGCCTGGGTGTCGGCGGCCTGGCTGTGCTGATCGGCGCGCTCTTCAGCGGCAGCTTTTTTAGCGGCGGCCTCTTCGGCGGCAGCGTCCTCTTGGCCGTAGGCGCCGGATTGGTCGGCACCGGCATCGCCGTGCTGCTCATCTACCCGGTATGGTATCTAATCAAGCTGATCTGGTCGGGCTTAAAGAAGCTCTGCCGCAAAATCCGCTCCTGGTTTAAAAAAGAGGAGGCCAACAATGAATAAAACCGTAAAAGTAATCTTAATTATCGCCGCGGTCATGATCATGACCGGACTGGCCTTATGTGTCGCGGCTATCGCTTCCGGCAACTGGCATCCAATCCGCTGCGGCAACAATATACCCCTGACCGCCGAAGACGCGCAGACAGAGGCTTCGGGCTACCAATCCCAGGAATATCAAATCGACGCTGACGGCATTAGCCGGCTAGAGATTTCCGCGGTAGCGGATAATATTATTATCAAAGCCCATGCCGACAGCAATAACATCATCGTCCACTACACAAACAGCAAATATCATCGCTACGATATCAAGGCCACGGGCGGGAACCTCTCGATCCGCTACCGGGATCTTGATCATGGCCTGGGGTTCTTCGCGCTACGACAGTGCCTCTTACCCACCCAGATGGAGCTGTGGCTGCCGCAATCCTTCTTTGAGCGAGGAGAGCTGGATTTGGAGCTGGTTAGCGGCAAGATAGAGCTGCAGGGCATCTCAGGCGCCTCCTGCGCCGTCAAAAGCGTCTCCGGCGATATTCAGCTGCTAGACTGCGCTTTTGACGAACTGGACTGGTATTCGGTGAGCGGCGACACCCTGATCCGCGGCGGCTCCGGCAGCGCCCATGGCGAGGCGATTTCCGGCTCCGCCACCATCGAGGGCGCGGGCTTTAGCAAACTGGAAATCAACTTGGTCAGCGGCGACATCGAGGCGGAACTGCTCGGCAGTAGCCAGGATTACCGCATCGATACTAAGAGCGTTTCCGGCGATGTCGAGGCTGACCGCGGCAATGATCTCGCGGCGGGGCATATCGATCTGCAAACCATCTCCGGCGATATCGAGCTTGTTTTCCATAGCCGCTAAGCCAAGCCGCCAAACGTCCCTGCGCAAACGCGCATAGCAAAGCACAGCCGGCAAAATTTTGCCGGCTGTGCTGCCTATAACGATGATTTGAGGCCGGACGCTTCAGGCAGTCCGCTAAAACGCTTCCTCGACAGAAACAAAAGGTACCCGCGTCGCCAGTCCCTGCAGAGCCAGCATATGAATGATTTCATTCACCGTGGTGCAAGCCTCGGGAATGACTTTGGGATTATACTTTTCAATATCCCTAGACAAAGCGGAGAACAATACACAGTTATGAGTCAT
The DNA here is from genome assembly GCA_012515255.1 of Clostridia bacterium. Lineage (GTDB taxonomy): Bacteria > Bacillota > Dehalobacteriia > UBA4068 > UBA4068 > HGM13862. Next base: position 6,526 of record JAAYYR010000058.1, read on the forward strand.
CATGCCGCACAGTATCACCTCGTCGACGCCTAAATCCTGCAGCACCTGATCTAAATCGGTTTCATAAAAAACATCGGCATTATACTTGATGATTGGCGTGGCATCCGGAACCATGGCCAAAATATCATCGCGGATTTGCCTGCCTTTGGTCGTTTCACCAAAGAATGGGGTCTCACCCTTGATGGCGTGCCGCACCAAGATGACCGGAGCGCCCGCTGCCTGAGCCGCAAGAATGGCTTTTTTGATGTTTTCCAGGGTCTGCTCCCCGTTCCACAGCACAAAGGCCCCGCCTTCAAAATATTCGTTTTGTACATCGATAACTATCAGCGCCTTTTTCATAAATATCACCCCTTTTTTAATTTTTGTTGCTAATTAATATATTCCCACCAATTCACTAGTATATGATTATTATACAGTTTAATCCTTAAAAACAAGTTTTTTTTGTAAAAAAATAATTAACCCCGGGATAAAATTTAACCCGGGGTTGTTGTATTTTAATCTATCGGCTTTATATGATGATCTGCCGAGCTTAGGCGACAATCTTACTTAGATCGCCAATCTCGGCGGCGATTTGCTGAATTATCTGCAATAAGGCCAGCCGGTTGCGGCGCAGCTCCTGATTATCATCCATGACCATGACAGCGGTAAAAAAATCATTGATTGCCGGAGTCAGGCTATTGAGCGCAGCTAGCGCCGCCGCATAATCCGCCGCAGCCAACGCCGCCTTAGCCTGGTTCTCCATAGCCTGCACTTGCTGCCATAAGGCCTGCTCCGCACTGTCGGCCAATAGCTCCGCCCGTACTTCGCCGGCGGCTCCGGCCTCGCCGCTCGCCGAGCGGAGGATATTGCCTACCCGCCCCATAGCCTCGAGCATAGCGGGGAAATCAGCGCCGCGGCGCGCTTGCTGCAAGGCCCGCGCCCGCTTGATCAGGCCAACCACATCGCCGGCGGCAGCCGCTTTGCTTGCCGCTACCGCATTGATCGTATCATAAGCCATGCCCTCGTCGCTGAGCAATGTTTCCACCCGCTGATTGACAAAGCCGATCAAATCGGTCTGTCGCTCAGCTGATTGCTCCCGGCCGATACCTGCCGCGTCCTTGGCGATCAGTTCAAAAGCCAGGGGGAGTATCCCAGCCAGGCGCAAAGGCAAGTTATGACGCGCCATGATCTGGGCGCAGCCGGAGGCGGCGCGGCGCAGGGCGTAGGGGTCCTGGGAGCCGGAGGGGATCATGTCCAGGCTGAAAAAACCGGTCATGCTGTCCAGCCTATCGGCCAGGGCAACCACGATACCGGCCCGGCTTTGCGGCAGTTCATCGCCGGCAAAGCGTGGCTGATAATGCTCGCGGATAGCCTGCGCCGCCTGCTCGTCCTCACCCGCGGCGCTGGCATAATACGCGCCCATAACGCCCTGCAGCTCAGGGAATTCATAGACGGCGCGGCTGCCCAGGTCGGCTTTGGCCAGAAAGGCGGCTCGCTTGACCAGCGCGATTTCTTCTTTGCTATAGCCTAAACATTCGGCTATAGATTCGCTAAGCCGAATGATACGCTCTACTTTTTGCCGCAGCGAGCCAAGTTTCTCATGGAAAACCACGGCGGAAAGCTCCTCCACCTTATCGTCCATTTTGTCCTTAAGGTCTTCATTATAGAAAAACTCGGCGTCCGCAAGGCGCGCCCGCAGCACTTTTTCATTGCCCTCGGCCACGATATCGAGATAGCGGCTGTCGCCGTTGCGCACGGTGATGAAGCGGGGCAGCAGCCCGCCCTTATCATCATAGACCGGGAAATAGCGTTGCTGATCGACCATAGGCGTTGTGACCAGCTCCGGCGGTATGGCGAGGTATTTTTCCTCGAAGCGACCGGACAATGCGGTGGGGTACTCGAGCAAATAAGTGATTTCGGTCAGCAATCCCTCATCTTCTGCCGCCACGCCGCCGAACTCCGCCGCGACTTGGGCGATCTGGCTGCGGCATAATTGGCGCCGCTCATCTTGGTCGACAATGACAAAATTACGCCGCAGAGCCTCTTGATAATCCGCGGGCCTGCTGATTTCGATCCGGTCGCTGCCGAGCAGACGATGCCCGCGGCTGACACGGCCGGCTTTGACGCCGCCGAACTCGATATCGATAACAGTATCGCCAAACAGCGCCACCAGCCAGCGTACCGGCCGGGCGAAGCGCAAGGTATTATAGCCCCAGCGCATCGGTTTGGGGAAATAGAGCTTCTCGGCGATTGGCGGCAGCAGGCCGGGCAGCAGCTCGGCCGCTGCTTTGCCTACCGTTTTTTTCCGCGCGTAGAGATAGATATTGCCGTTTTGCTCACGCTCGCTCAGATCATCCGGATTAACGCCCTGGCTGCGGCAAAATCCTTGCAAGGCTTTTGTCGGCTGCCCCGCGGCGTCAAAGGCGGCGCTTTTAGCCGGGCCCTTGACATCGGCTTCCCGGTCGAGCGCCTTGTCCGCCATACCCTCTGCCAGCAACGCCAGGCGGCGCGGCGTGGCGTAGACGTTTAGCCGATTATAGGTCAGCCCCGCAGCTGCCAGGGCTTCCTCTGAAAGTTGTTTCATCTGATCGACAGCGCCCGGCAAAAAACGAGCGGGGATTTCTTCCACGCCGATCTCCCATAGTAAATCCTTAGTCATTACTCTTGACCTCCAATCCCAGTTTGGCCCGCAAAGCCTGATCCTTGAGCAGCGGATAGCCCAAGGCCTCGCGCTGCTTGAGATAAGCGGCGGCGCAGTCGCGCGCCATATTGCGCACCCGGCCGATAAAGCTTTGCCGCTCAGTCACAGAAATGGCGGAGCGGGCGTCGAGCAGATTGAAGGTATGCGAACATTTGAGGCAATAATCATAAGCCGGCTGGGGATAGCCCTGCTCCACCACCCGGTAGCATTCTTTTTCAAACATATCGAAGAGGGCAAAAAGCATGGCTGTATCGGCGATCTCAAAATTATAATGCGAGTAATCGACTTCGTTTTGATGATGTACATCGCCGTAGTTAATGCCGTCCACCCACTCGATATCATAAACGCTGTTTTTCTTCTGGATGAACATGGCCAGCCGCTCGATGCCATAAGTGATTTCCCCTGCCACCGGATGGCAGTCGATGCCGCCGCATTGCTGGAAATAAGTGAACTGGGTCACTTCCATGCCGTCCAGCCATACTTCCCAGCCGAGGCCCCAGGCGCCCAAGGTCGGGCTCTCCCAGTTGTCCTCAACAAAGCGTATATCATGCTCCTCGCCGCGGACGCCGATCTTGGCCAGCGATTGCAGATACAATTCCTGGATATTATCGGGGGACGGCTTCAGTAAGACCTGATATTGATAATAATGCTGCAGGCGATTGGGGTTTTCGCCATAGCGGCCGTCCGTGGGACGGCGTGAAGGCTCGACATAAGCCGCATTCCAAGGCTCCGGGCCGAGCGCGCGCAGGAAAGTGGCCGGGTTCATGGTACCGGCGCCTTTTTCCATATCATAGGGCTGAACGATAATACAGCCATGTTCGCCCCAAAATTTGTTAAGGCTAAGAATCAGCTCCTGAAAATTCATTTTGGCTCCCTCTTTACTCATGAGTTTATCACCTAATTATAGTATTAGGCCAGGGGCTTGTCAATCTTTGTCCCCAGCATCGCGCCATTATGGGAATTGCTTTTATCCGCGCTGTTTGCAATATGGAGCGTGGCGACGGAGGCTTTGATCCGTCCCCATTGCCGCTTTCATGATCTCCCTCAAAGCAAACAAGGCTTCCTCGCTATTACTCCTTCGTCTGCCAAGCAGCTTATACCGGCTCAACCACCAGCCCCTGCCCGGCCAGATCGACCCCGCGCACCCGCAGCAGCCCCGCCGGTATCTCAGCCGCTTGCCAGGGCAGCAGCAGCGTCACATAATTACCGCTATGCCCGCGCAGATAATGCTGTCCCGCCACAATAACGCTTTGCTCCGGTAGCAAATCCAGCTCTTGGCCGATAAAGCGGCGGCTGAAAGCCGCGGCCTGCTCACGTCCTAAATCAGCGAGCAGAGCGGCGCGCCGTTCTTTTTCCGCCTGGCTGATCTGCCCGGGTAAAGCGGCGGCCGCCGTACCGCTGCGCCTTGAGTAAGGAAAAATATGCAGCCGCGCCGCGTTGAGCCGGCGCAAAAAATCTGCTGTCGCCGCAAAATCCGCCTCGCTTTCGCCGGGAAAGCCGACAATTGCATCGCTTGTAATGGCGATATCCGGGCGCAGAGCGCGTAATCTGTTTACGAGATCAAGAAATTCCGCCGTAGTATAGCTGCGCCCCATGGCGGCAAGGATACGGTCGGAGCCGGATTGCAGCGGCAAATGCAGATGAGCGCAGAGGCGCGGCTCGCTACCTAGCATTTGCAGCAATTGCTCGCTTAAATACTGCGGCTCAATCGAGCCGAGCCGTAGACGCGGTAGACCGGGCAACCCCAGCAAGGCCCGGATCAAAGCGGGCAAATCCTGGCCCGCGCCCAGATCCTGGCCATAAGCGCCGATCTGGATGCCGGATAAAACCAGCTCGGCATGTCCTGCCGCCGTGAGCCGGCGCGCCTGCTCCACCGCCTGATCAAGCGGCAGCGAGCGCACGGGCCCCCGCACATGGGGGATGATGCAATAAGCGCAATTTTGATCGCAGCCGTCCTCAATTTTCAGATAAGCGCGGGCGCGGCTTTGATCGCTCCTGTCCGCAATGAGCCGGAACTGACGCTGGCCGCTGATTTCTGTCACCGCAAGCATGGGGCGGTTGCTCCCGGGCTGGGCGGCTTGTGCTTGAAAGGCCGCGACCAGCTCGGGCAGACGGCGGCGCTCGTCCACACCGGCGACGATATCCACGCCGGAAAGCGCCGCAATGCCGGCCGCGTCACGCTGGGCATAACAGCCGCAGACCGCGAGTATTGCCTGCGGCTGCTCACGGCGCAGGCGGCGAATTAGATTACGCGCCTTTTTATCCGCGGTCGCAGTCACGGTGCAGGTATTGATGATAATCAGCCGCGGCTCATCCGCGTCATGGCGCCAGCCGTGAGCCAAAAAGAGGGCGGAGATCGCTCCCCCCTCTTCTTGATTGACCTTGCAGCCGAAATTATATACGGCAAATGTACTGTTCATACAGCCTCGCCTTATCTATCCTTGAAAATCTTGCCGAAAAAGCCTTTTTTGTCGTCGCCCGTACCATCGCCCAGCCGGCGCAAGATTTCTTTTTGCTCTGCATTAAGATGTGTCGGCGTGACCACCTTGACCTTCACATACTGATCGCCGCGGCCATAGCCGCGCAGCTTGGGGAAACCGCGCCCGCGCAGGCGGAAGGTAGTGGCTGTTTGGGTGCCCTCCGGTATATCGAGCTTGACAGCGCCGTCTAAGGTCGGCACCTCGATCGCGGCGCCCAGGGCCGCCTCGACAAAGCTGATTGGCTGCTCTAAAAACACATGGTCGCCGTCGCGCTTGAACAGCTTATGCGGACGCACGGAAATGTAGATGAACAGGTCGCCCGCGGGGCCGCCGTTTTTACCGCCTTCGCCCTCCCCAGCCATACGCAGCCGCGAGCCGTTATCCACGCCGGCCGGCACATGTACGACTAGTTTGCGATTTTTGCGCATTCGGCCGCTGCCGCCGCAGTCGGGACATGGCTCTTTGATGACGCTGCCGCTGCCGGCGCATCTGGGACAAGTCTTGACTGTCTGGAACTGGCCAAACGGCGTGCTTTGCGTAGTGCGCACCCTGCCGCTGCCGCCACAGCCGGCGCATTTCTCGCGGCCGGTGCCGGGCTTAGCGCCGCTGCCATGGCATTTAACGCAGCCTTCATAGCGGCTGACCGATATTTCCTTATCAACGCCCCTGGCCGCCTCCTCGAAACTGACCTGCATATCGACTCGCATATCATTGCCGCGCGAGGGGGCGTTCGGGTCGCGCTGCTGCTGAGTAAAGCCGCCACCAAAAAATGTCTCGAATATATCGCCGAAGCCGCCGCCAAAACTGCCGCCAAAAGGATTGCCCGCGCCGCCAAAAGGATTGCCGCCATAGCCGCCGGCGCCTCCCATCGGATCATTATGACCGAACTGGTCATAGCGGGCCCGGGAATTATTATCGGATAAAATCTCGTAAGCCTCGTTGATTTCCTTAAATTTGCTCTCGGCGGTCTTACTGTCCGGGTTGAGGTCCGGATGATATTGCTTGGCCAGCTTTTTATAGGCCTTTTTAATCGTCTCATCGTCGGCGTCGCGGCTAACGCCCAGCACATCGTAATAATCGCGTTTCTCTGCCATTGTTACCTCTTTCGCACATCAGGGGATGGGGCGGCCGTTACGCCTCACATAGGAGCAAGGGACGGCCCGCCGGGGTAAAGCCCGGGCTGCGCGGCGAAACAGCCGCGCGGTCCGGGCATCATTATAAACTTAATCCTTTTTATTGTCATCATCCACATCATGGAATTCCGCATCATAGAAATCTTGGGCTTGCTGCTGATTGAAATCAGCGTCATTGCCATCAGCGCCGCCGGGGCCGGCTCCGGCAGCACCTTCCTGCTGCTGTTGCTGTTGTTGGGCGGCTGCCGCGGCCTCGCCGTAAATGCGCTCGGTGACTTTATACAAAGCCTCGGAAAGAGCTTTGGTCTTGGCCTCGATCAAATCGCTATCGTCACCGGCCAAAGCGTCGGCCAAATCCTTTTTCGCCGCCTCGATGGCTTCTTTTTCCGCGTCCTGCACCTTGCCTTCCAGGTCTTTCAGCGAGCGGTCCACCGAGTAGAGCAGACTGTCGCCCTGATTGCGGATCTCAACGGTTTTCTTCTTCTTCTCGTCATCCTCGCGATACTGTTCGGCATCGGCCATCATACGGTCGATCTCGCTGTCGGACAGGCCGGAGCTGGCGGTAATGGTCACGCTCTGCTGTTTGCCGGTGCCAAGATCCTTGGCGCTGACATGGACGATGCCATTGGCGTCGATATCGAAGCGGACTTCGATCTGCGGCACGCCGCGGGGAGCCGGAGCAATGCCGGTCAAATTAAAGCGGCCCAGCGTCTTATTATCGGATGCCATTTGCCGTTCGCCCTGCAGCACATGAATTTCCACCGAAGGCTGATTGTCGGAGGCTGTAGAGAAAATTTGGCTCTTTTGCGTGGGTATAGTGGTGTTGCGGTCGATAAGGCGGGTGAAAACGCCGCCTAAGGTCTCGATGCCAAGGGACAATGGAGTCACGTCGAGCAGCAGCACGTCCTTGACCTCTTTATTGAGGATACCGCCTTGAATAGCCGCGCCCAAAGCGACGCATTCATCGGGATTGATACCCTTATGCGGCTCTTTGCCCAATAGCTTGCGTACGGCTTCCTGCACCGCGGGGATACGGGTAGCGCCGCCTACCAGCAAAACCCGGTCGATTTCCGAGGCTTGAAGCCCGGAGTCTTGCAAAGCTCTTTTGGTAGGGCCAACGGTTTTCTCCACCAGTTCAGCGGTCAACTCATCGAATTTGGCTCGGGTGAGATTGAATTCCAAATGCTTGGGGCCATCGGCTGTGGCGGTGATAAAAGGCAGGTTGATGGTGGAGGACATCATGCCGGAAAGCTCGATTTTGGCTTTTTCAGCCGCCTCGCGCAGGCGCTGCATGGCCATTTTATCAGCGGCCAGGTCAATGCCCTGCTCGCGCCGGAACATATCCACCAGGTAATTGACGATACGGGCGTCGAAATCATCGCCGCCAAGCGAGTTATTACCGGAAGTGGCCTTGACCTGAAAGACGCCTTCGTCCAGCTCAAGGATTGATACGTCGAACGTGCCGCCGCCCAGGTCGAATACGAGCACTGTATGCTCCTCTGATTTTTCCAGACCATAAGCCAAAGCTGCTGCTGTCGGCTCATTGATGATGCGCAGCACTTCCAGCCCTGCGATCTTGCCTGCGTCCTTTGTCGCCTGGCGCTGCGCGTCGGAGAAGTAAGCCGGCACGGTGATTACCGCCTGGGTTACGGTCTCGCCCAGATAAGCCTCAGCGTCGCTTTTCAGTTTTTGTAGGATCATAGCGGAGATTTCTGCCGGCTGATAAGCTTTGCCGCCCAGCTTGACCTCCATCTTTTTGCCCATCTGGCGCTTGATCGACATGACAGTGTTATCGGGATTGGTGACAGCCTGCCTTTTGGCAATTTGGCCCACGAGGCGCTCGCCATTGGCATAAGCCACCACAGACGGCGTAGTGCGCGCGCCTTCGGGATTGGGGATGACTATGGCCTCGCCGCCTTCCATAACGGCGACGCAAGAGTTTGTCGTTCCTAAATCAATACCTATGACTTTACTCATTGTAAAATCCTCCTTCATTTATCTTTTGTTTTTCTATTTACTTTAATTTTCCCGGCTCATTTACCTACATGCACCATGGACGGACGCAATAGCTTATCGTCAAAGAGATAGCCTTTTTGCAAAACCAAAGTCACCTTGCCCTTTGGTCCCGCCGCATCCTCAGCTACCGCCTGGTGAAAATTAGGGTCAAAATCCGCGCCGAGAGCGGCGATCTCGCTTAAGCCGGCGCAAGCGAGTGCATCCATTAGCTGGCGGTAAATCATTAATACGCCGTCCTTGCCGCTATCATCCGGCATCAGGGCTATGGCTCGCTCCAGATTATCGATGACCGGCAGAATATTGCAGATCAGCTCCCGGGCTCCTCTTTTGCCCGCTTCTTCCGCTTCGCGGCGGGTGCGGCGCCGGTAATTATCAAAATCCGCCTGCACGCGCAAAGCCCGAGACTCCGCATCCGCGGCGACGGATTGCGCCTTTTGATACTCGGTCAAGAAGGCCATGATATCAAAATCCCCGGCTTCGATCGCGGACTGCAGTTCCGCGGCTTCCGCCCGCAGCCTGGCTTCATCGGTCGGCGCATGCATACCTTGCGCCTGATCCGCGGGGCGCAGTTGTTCCCCGCCGCCTGCCGCCATTTCTTCATGATACTTTCTTTGCTCTGCCATGACTTCACCTCATTGTATAATTTATCTTTCCGTTTAAACAAGATTATTCTTGGCTTTTCTTATCTTTATCAGACATGGTGCGCGAAAGTTCGCCGGCGATAAATTCCATCAGGGAAACAGTGCGGCTATAATTGAGTCGGGTGGGGCCGAGCACGCCGAGGCTGCCCGCTTTTTCGCCGTTGACGAAATAATTAGCCACAACCATGGAGCAATCCTGCGCGCCTTCTACCGGCATTTCGCCGCCGATGGTTACGGTCAGCTGGTCGCTGTCTGAAGTCTGCAGCAATTTTTCCACTTGCGGATCATCTTCGATGATCGACATCATGGAGCGCAGCTTTTCGATATCCTGAAACTCGGGCTGCGACAACATATTCATAATGCCGCCGGTGAATATTTTATGGGCGGTTTCTCCCGTTAATGTCTGTTCCAGTAAATCAAAGGCCTGCTCCGCCAATTTATCCTGGCGTTGAAAATCATAAAGCCGCTCGCGCAGCATATCATAGCTGATGTTTTTCAGCTCCGCGCCCACCAAGTATTGGCGCAGCTTTTGCTCGATCCGCGCCAGCTCCTCGGCATTGATCGGCAGGGGCAGCTCAAAGAGCTTATGCCGCACGATACCGGTTGAGGCAAGCAGAATCACCAACACCTGATATTCATTGATCGATACTAACTGAAGATTGAGCAGATTGCCGCGCCCCTGCTCGGGAACTGCGGCGATAGAGGTATAATTGGTCAGGCGGGAAATCATATTGCAGCAGGAGCGCATAAAGCTGTCCAGCTCGGAGAACTCGCCGCTCATAATTTCGCGCACTTGATGCCGTTGCGCCGAGGTTAGCGGCTCTCTTTGCATCATATTATCCACATAATAGCGGTAGCCTTTAGCCGAGGGGATGCGGCCCGCTGAAGTATGCGGTTGCTCAATATAGCCTTCCTCCTCAAGATCGCTCATCTCATTGCGAATCGTAGCGGGGGATACGCCTAAATCATATTTTTTGGATACCGCCCGCGAGCCGACAGGTTCGGCATTGGCGATATAATCCTTGATGATGGCGTTCAGCACCTGTTTTTTTCTTTCTTCCATGGGTGCCCTCCTTCTGATAGCACTCTCCCTCGTCGAGTGCTAATAATAGCTTACACCCTTAACCAAATATTGTCAAGAAGAATTTTGACCTTTGCGCAAAAAGTTTGACCTTTGTATTCCCCCTGCTCTAGTGCTTGATTTTTCCGGCCGTCCGCCGGAGAAAATCCATTTTAGAGCGGCGGCCGGCATCCTTTTGGCTATAGACGCGCCTATGCCGTCCGCAATAATAGCGCTTGAAAAGCGCCTGGGTCTTTACAGCGCCGCTGCCGCATGATAAAATATCTTCTATATTTATAGGATTCAGCCAATGGCGAAATATATACGGAGGCGAAAACATGGACTTAATTGCACAGATACGCGATAAAGCGCGGCAAGCAGGGCGGCATATTGTATTGGCCGAGGGCACGGAACAGCGCACCTTGATAGCCGCCGCGGCCATCGTCGCCGCAGGAATCGCCCGCATCACCCTTTTGGGCCGTGAGGCTGAGATCAAAGCAGCGGCGGAACAGGCCCAAGTTGATCTCGACGGCATCACGCTGATCGATCCTGAAACCTCGCCGCTTTATGCGGATTTTACGGCTGAGTTTTTACGCCTGCGGGAGAAAAAAGGCATGACAGCCGATAAAGCCGCGGCAACGATGAAAAACCCGCTGTATTTTGGCGCAATGATGGTCTATCAGGGCGTTTGCCAGGGCATGGTGGCGGGCGCAGAGAATTCCACCGGCGATGTATTACGCCCGGCGCTGCAAATCATCAAGACCCGCCCCGGCGTGAGCATTGTTTCCGGCTCCTTCCTGATCATTTCGCCCAAGACGGAATACGGCGAGGGCGGCGTGATGATTTTCGCCGACTGCGCCGTCAACCCCGAGCTGAACGCTGCGCAAATGGCGGAGGTCGCTTATTGCTCCGCGCTCACGGCGCAACATATAGCGGGCATCGAAGAGCCGCGCGTGGCCTTCCTTAGTTTTTCCACCAAGGGCAGCGCCAAAAACGAACTGGCGGAGACTGTGGCCGAGGCTGCCAAGATCGCCCGCGAGCGCTACCCGGATCTTTTATCCGATGGCGAGCTGCAGCTGGACGCTGCTATCGTGCCTAATGTCGGCGCGCTCAAGGCGCCCGGCAGCCCGGTCGCGGGCCGCGCCAATGTGCTGATCTTCCCTGACTTGACATCCGGCAATATTTGCTACAAGGCCGTACAGCGCTTCGGCGGCGCGCAAGCCATTGGCCCCATCCTTCAGGGCATGGCCAAGCCGGTCAACGATCTTTCGCGCGGCTGCTCTGTGGAGGATATTATCAATACTGTGGCCCTTGTCTGCTGCCAGGGCGCGGACTGCGGCTGCTAAGGAACGGCCGCACGAGGCATGGCTCCCGCCGGGAAATGCCCGGCCAAGCATGCTGAAATAATTTACCTGCCGCATATAAAAAAGAGGGCGTCGTATACGACGCCCTCTTTTTATGTTTCCGCCGGCTTAGGCAGCCCGCTTGCGAATCAAATGCGCCAGCCGATGATAGACAAAATAGAGGATCAGCGAATTCAGTCCGGCCTTGATCAGGTTAAATGGGATCAAGCCGACTAAAAGCAGCCCTTTGACCGCATTATAAGCGTTGACCGCCGCTGCGCTATAACCGGCCGGATCATAGCCTTGCGAGAGGCCGTCCCAGAACAGGCGGGCCGCCTCACCCACCGGCACATCCATCAGTACCTTGGGCGTAAAGATGAAGTTAAGAGGTATCATGATAAGCGCCATAGCCAGGCTGCCGCAAACCAAAGCGATGATCATCGAGCCGCGGCGCTTTTTTAGCGCTTTCCATAACGAGACCGCGACCAGCACCAGGGTGCCGGAGGCAATTACATGCATGAGAAAGCCGATCGGCCCGTCATGCCCGAAAAGAAAAGCCTGGATTGCCGAGGCCGCAAGCAAAACGATCATCCCGGCAGGCGTTCCCATAGTGAAGGCGGCCAGCAATACCGGCACATCCGCCATATCATATTTGAGAAAAGGCGCGCCCGGCACAATGGGGAAGCAGACAAAAACGAGGATCGAGGAGATGGCGGTCAGCATCGCCAGCTGCACCAGCCGCAGCGTTTGATCCTGCCTGCTGCTTTGATCAAGTGAACGGTGTAATAGGGTTTTTTCCGACATCATAACACTCCTTTGCCGGCTGTCGCAAACGGTATTAAAAAATCCCGCTAAACATAGCGGGACGACAAGCCGGCGCATAAGCGCCCGGCTATGCCTTCTTCCATCCGGACTATACCGTCGGCTCAGGAATCGCACCTGATCTGCCGGCCTGCCAAAGGCAGGCTGCTCGCGGGCTTGTCGGCTCAAAGCCGCATCACCGCCGGTGGGGAATCGCACCCCGCCCCGAAGACAGCCTATATATTTGATCGATTACATTATATGCGCGCACGCCGTTGCTGTCAAGCGGGAAACACATCAACTCATACCCCCGGGCGCTAAGCGCCTGATGCCAAGACCGGCTCCTTGGCCGGACAGCGCCGCCATTTAGCGCTTGCGGCCGAAAAAATCTTTGAGCAGGCCGGCAGCCTCGTCCGCCAAAACACCGCCTGCCACCGCCACCGTATGATTAAGCAAGCCTTTGCCGCAAAGATCCAGCACGCTGCCGCAGGCGCCGGATTTCTGATCCGCCGCGCCAAAGACGAGGCGGTCAATGCGGGCATTAATGATCGCGCCGGCGCACATCGGACAAGGTTCGAGCGTCACATAAAGCGTGGCGTCCGGCAGCCGCCAGCCGCCAAGCGCGGCGCAGGCCTCGCGGATGGCAATCATCTCAGCGTGCAAAGTAGCGTCGCGTCCAGCCTCGCGCTGATTCCAGCCGCGGCCCACGATCCGGCCGCCCGCCACCACCAAAGCGCCCACCGGCACCTCGTCCTCGGCAGCGGCACGCGCGGCCAAAGCCAAAGCCTGGCGCATCAGTAACTCATCCCGCTGCTCCGGCGTCAAAGCGGCCCAATCGGATTGCGGCGGCTGTTTCGCGCAATCCTGACTCATATAATCTCCACATTAAGACAATCGCGCAGATGGCGGAGCGCCCATTCCTGACCATGCTCAAAAATGGTGGCGCAGCAGTCCGCAGGCACCTTGACCCGGTAGCCTTCGTAAACAGCGGCGATCACGGTATGCAGCACGCAGATATCGGTGCAAACGCCGGCCACAATCAGCTCGTCGACGCCACGGCTGCGCAGCAGATAATCAAGCGGCGTGCCAAAGAATGCGGAATAGCGCAGCTTCGGCACATAGACGATGCGGTCGCTGCCCTGCTCCTGCATACGGCGCACAAAAGCGCCGGTTTGGCCGTAAATTTCCGCGCCCCAACTCCCCGCGAGATTATGAGGCGGGAAAAGCGCCGCTTCCGGGTCGAAAGGATCGCCCTGATGATGCTCGTCATTGCAGATGAACACAAAATACTGCCGCGCCAGGGCTTGCTCGGCTTGCCTGAGGATATTTCCGTCCAAAGCCTGGCCTGCCGCGCCGCAGCTCATTGCGCCCGCATCCGCGATAAAATCATTACTGTAGTCGACAATTAGCAAAGCGCCTGTCATCTTCATCCCTCCCCATGCCCCTATCGACAGATTTGGCAAAAAACAGCAGCTCAACAGCTATATCGGCTCATGAACCTGCTTTGAGTGGATTATAACATTTTTTTTTGGCGGCAGCAAGCGCATCACTTGACGCGGCTGGACAAAAAGGGTAAACTTGTTTTGTTATGTTTTGCGCCAAAGCGCAGCTTAACTTTGGTGCGGTCAAGCCGCAGCCACTTTTTACCTGCGCCCGTAGCTCAGCGGATAGAGCATCCGCCTCCTAAGCGGAGGGTCGCGCGTTCAAGTCGCGCCGGGCGCGCCAAATTGACTATAAAATAATTTTCCCAAGGGGGTCTTTGGATGCCGGATTACAAATCGATGTACTACCACTTGGCAGGACGAGTGGCAGGGGCCATCGAAGCGTTGGAAGCGATTACCGAAACACTCAAGCAGGCGCAGCAGACCACGGAAGATATGTTCATGAACAGCACGGACGAGGAAGACTTGGACGATAAGCTGGAATAATTCTTTTCCATTGTTATTATAAAAGACAAGGCATTTCGCCACAGGAGGTTTTCACATGCCTTATATCGCAATTAAATCATTTCCCAAAGATCAGGCGACCAAGGAATTGGTTGTTGAGAAAATTAATGAGATTTTTTTAGAGCTTTGGGGCTGCCCACAGGAAGCAATCACCGTTTCAATTGAAGATGTGGCGCCTGAAGATTGGCATGAAAAAGTCGTCAAGCCTGAGATTGAGCCTAAAAAAGAAAATATGATGATCCTGTCCGGTAAAAAATGCTATAAATCATGATAATATAATCTGTATCTGAAAATATACCTTTTCCGCCATCTTTACCAATGGCGCGGATGAAGCCCCGGCAAAAATCTCTATTGCCCGGCAACCGGTGATTTTACGGCTGCCTCATCGCTCCTGGTTTTAGCCAAAAGCCAAGGCGGCAATGTCTTTTTGCTTTACAGAGCCAGACCGCCACATTCATGCTTACCGCGCCCTCTTAATGCGCTTTGACCAGCGTGTTCAGGGGCGCTGCCGCCTTAACGTAATTTTCATCCGGGATTACCGCCCGGTACAGAAGGAGAAAAATGCCTGATCTTGCGCAAGAAAATGCGCCTTTATATGAAGCGCTGGAGCAATTCCGGCAGCGCCGGGTCGTGCCTTTCGACGTACCGGGCCATAAACGCGGCCGCGGCAATCCGGAGCTGGTCAAATTCCTCGGCGAAAAATGCCTGAGCATCGACGTCAATTCGATGAAGCCGCTCGATAATCTCGGCCACCCCAGCTCGGTGATTCTCGAAGCGGAGCAGCTGGCGGCCGAGGCCTTCGGCGCCGCCCACGCTTATTTCATCGTCGGCGGCACTACAGCCGCTGTACAGAGCATGCTGCTCTATGCCTGCCGCGAGGGCGAAAAAATCATCCTGCCGCGCAATGTGCATCAAAGCGTGGTCAATACTTTGGTGCTCTCCGGCGCTATGCCGATCTATGTCGACCCGGAGGTGGAGCCGCGGCTCGGCATTCCGCTTGGCATGAGATTGGCCGCTGTGGAGGCCGCCATCGCCGCGCATCCCGACGCCAAGGCGGTGCTGGTCAATAACCCCACATATTATGGCGTTTGCTCGCGGATCGAGGCCATAGCCGAGCTGGCGCATCGCCATAATATGCTGCTGCTTGCCGATGAGGCGCATGGCGCGCATTTCTACTTCGGCGCGGATTTTCCGGCGGCGGCAATGGCGGCCGGCGCTGATCTGGCCGCGGTGAGCATGCATAAGTCGGGCGGCAGCCTTACCCAAAGCTCGATCCTGCTGGCCGGGGCGGCTATTGATGCGGGCGGCCTGCGCCAGACGATCAACCTCACCCAAACCACCAGCGCCTCTTATCTGCTACTTGCGAGCCTGGATCTCTCACGGCGCAACCTGGCCTTAAACGGCCGCGAAATCTTCGCCAAGGTGCGGCAGCTTTCAGCCTACGCCAGGGATGAAATCAATCTGATCGGCGGTTATGTGGCTTATGGCAAAGAGCTGATCAATCATGACAGCATCTATGATTTCGACGATACCAAGCTCTCGGTTTTTACCCTCGATATCGGCCTGGCCGGTATTGAGGTCTATGATTTATTGCGCGATGAATACGATATCCAGGCCGAATTCGGCGATGTGGGCAATATGCTCGCCTATATCTCGATCGGCGACCGGCCGCGCGATATCGAGCGCCTCGTCAACGCGCTCGCGGAGATCAAGCGACGCTTTGGCCGCACCCCGATCGCCCTGCCGGTACAGGCCTATCCCGAGCCGCGGCTTATGCTCTCGCCGCAGCAGGCCTATTTCGCGGCCAAGACGACCCTGCCCATCAGCGCGTCGGCCGGCCGGGTCAGCGGCGAATCTGTGCTCTGTTATCCGCCCGGCATCCCGGTGCTGGCGCCGGGAGAAATGATTACGCCGGAGATTATCGACTATATCCGCTTCAGCAAGGACAAGGGCTGCCTGGTCACCGGCACCCGCGACCAGGCGGTCGAATTGATTGACGTGGTGGAGGAGTAGCCTATGGAATTATGGTTCAGCGAGATGCATACCGAAAATGTCCGCTTTTCGATCAAGGTTGACCGCCAGCTTTATTCGGGGCAAAGCGAATTTCAGCGCATCGATATCTTTGATTCGCCGGAATTCGGCCGCTTCCTCACCCTGGACGGCTTTATGATGCTGACGGAAAAAGATGAGTTTATCTACCATGAGATGATCGCCCATGTACCGATGGCCGTGCATCCCCAGGCCAAAAATGTGCTGCTGGTCGGCGCGGGCGACGGCGGCGTGGCGCGGGAAATCGCCCGCTATGATACGGTGAAAAATATCGACGTAGCGGAGATAGACCCGGAGGTGGTGCGCGTCTGCCGCGAGTACCTGCCGCAGACCGCGCTAAGCTTCGACGACCCGCGCGTGCATGTTTACTATGAGGACGGCATCAGGTTTATCCGCCGCTGCGCTAATCAATACGATTTGATCATCATCGATTCTACCGATCCTTTCGGCCCCGGAGAGAGCCTGTTCACCAAAGAGTTCTACGGCAGCTGTCATCAGGCCTTAAAAGAAGACGGCATTATGGTCAACCAGCATGAAAGCCCCTTTTATGCCGAGGACGCTAAGGAGATGCGTCAGGCGCATAAAAAAATCGCGGCCAATTTCCCGATCAGCCTGCTTTATCAGGCGCATATCCCCACCTATCCTTCGGGACATTGGCTGTTTGGCTTCGCCGCGAAGAAATATCATCCGCTGCATGATTTCCATGCGGATAACTGGAGTAAGCTTGGCATCAAAACGAAATACTATAATCCCGGCATCCACCGGGGCGCTTTTGCTCTGCCCAGTTATGTGGAGGAGATGTTGAATGACGCCCGCTCATAACCTGCTCACTTTTATCAATGCGGAAGCTGATTTCGCCGCCGCCCGCCTTATCATCTTTGGCGCGCCCTTCGACGCCACAGCCTCTTTCCGCCCCGGCTCCCGCTTCGCCCCTGCGGAGATACGCACTTTTTCCCAGCAGCTGGAGACTTACAGCCCTTATCAGGAGCGCGATTTGAGCGAGATCAGCGTCTGCGATATCGGCGACCTCACGCTGGCGCATGGCAATGCCGCCGCTATGGTGGAAGCTGTGCGCGAACAGGCGGCGGCTATTTTGGCCGCCCGGAAAATTCCTTTACTGCTCGGCGGCGAGCATCTGGTAAGCTTGGGCGCGGTGCAGGCCGCGGCCGCCGCTTATCCGGATTTGCTGCTGCTGCATCTTGACGCCCATACTGATCTGCGCGACGACTACCTCGGAGAACGGCTCTCCCATGCCACGGTGATCCGCCGCTGCCATGATATCCTGGGCGACGGCCGTATCTTCCAATTCGGCATCCGCTCCGGCGAGCGCGACGAATTTCTTTGGAGCGGCGCGGGGCATACGCATCTGCGCAAATTTGACCTTGGCGGGATCAGCGAGACTGTCGAGCAGCTCCAAGACCGGCCGCTTTATCTTACTGTTGATTTGGATATACTTGATCCATCTGTGCTGCCGGGCACCGGCACGCCGGAGGCGGGCGGGATCAGCTTCGAGGAGTTGCGCGCCGCTTTGACTATGATTTGCCGCGAGGCCAATATCATTGCCTGCGATATGACCGAGCTTTGCCCGCCTTGCGATCCGAGCGGCGCTTCGACGGCTGTCGCCGCCAAAATTTTGCGGGAAATGCTGCTGGCCCTGGGGTAAAAGCGCTTCCGTGAATTGCGTAAGTCTAAGGCTTGAGGCGATTAGTTCCCTGGGCTCGCCTGCCCGGCGAGGGGCAAGGGGGCGAGGGGGACTTCCGATTGTCCCCCTCCGCCCCCTTGCATTCCCTGTACCCCCTTAAAACGGCCAAAGACTCACCGCCTTTGGAATCCGCATCAGCGTAGTATACCATTTTCGGTTAAATATAAGCATGGCTCTTACACCACTGCCAGGCGAAAGGAGAAAAAATGGCAAAAGCCCTGATCATCGGCTGCGGCGGCGTGGCATCCGTCGCCATTCACAAATGCTGCCAAAACAGCGCAATATTCACTGATATCTGCATTGCCTCGCGCACGGTGGAAAAATGCGACGCCCTGGCTAAAAAACTCGCGCCAACCACCAAGACCAGGATCAGCACTGCCCAAGTGGACGCCAATAATGTCGGCGAGCTGGTAGCCCTGATCGAACAATTCCAACCTAACCTTGTGATGAATCTGGCTCTGCCCTATCAGGATTTGGCGATCATGGATGCTTGCCTTGCCACCCGCGTCAATTATCTTGATACCGCCAATTATGAGCCGGAGGATGAGGCCAAGTTCGAATACAGCTGGCAGTGGGCCTACCGCGAGCGTTTCCGTAAGGCGGGCATCACGGCGCTGCTCGGCAGCGGCTTTGACCCGGGCGTGACCGGCGTATTCGCCGCTTATGCCCAAAAGCATTATTTCGATACCATCGAGTATATCGATATCCTTGACTGCAATGCCGGCGATCATGGCTATCCCTTTGCCACCAATTTTAACCCGGAGATCAATATCCGCGAAGTAACGGCCAAAGGCAGCTACTGGGAGGGCGGCCATTGGGTCGAAACAGAGCCGCTCGCCATCAAACGCGTCTACGATTTCCCGCAAATCGGCAATAAAGATATGTATTTGCTGCATCATGAGGAACTGGAATCGTTGGCCCTGAATATCCGCGGCATCAAGCGCATCCGCTTTTTCATGACCTTTGGCGAAAGCTATCTGACTCATTTGCGCTGCCTGCAGAATGTGGGCATGACCTCGATCACGCCCATCATATTCGAGGGGCGCCCCATCATCCCGCTGCAATTCCTAAAGGCGGTGCTGCCCGACCCCTCCTCGCTCGGCCCGCGCACCAAGGGCAAGACCAATATCGGCTGCATTTTCCAAGGTCTGAAGGACGGTCGGCCGCGCAGCTATTATGTCTACAATGTCTGCGATCATGAGGCCTGCTATCGCGAGGTTGGCTCGCAGGCGGTGGCCTATACCACCGGCGTGCCGGCGATGATCGGCGCTTCCCTGCTGATGAGCGGCATATGGAGCGGCCCCGGCGTATTCAATATCGAGGAATTCGATCCCGACCCCTTCATGGCGGCCTTAAACAAATGGGGCCTGCCCTGGGTAGAGGATTTCGACCCCATTTTAGTAGATTAATCAGCCCGGACTTATAGGATGAGCATTGCCATGCGCTATGAAGAATTACCCACCCCCTGCTATGTGATTGACCAAGAGCTGCTGGAGCATAATCTGCGGCTGCTCTTTGATTTGTCGCGCCGCAGCGGAGCGAAAATCCTCCTAGCGCAAAAAGCTTTCTCTATGTTCAGCCTCTACCCGCTGATTGGCCGTTATCTGGCGGGAACCGCGTCAAGCGGCCTGTTTGAGGCGCGTCTGGGCCGCGAGGAAATGGGGGGCGAAAGCCATGTTTACGCCCCTGCCTACCGGGAGGAAGAAATAGAGCAGATTGCCCGGCTCGCCGACCATATCATCTTTAATTCCTTCGGCCAGCTGGCCAAATATAGCGGTCAGGCCCTGGCCGGGGGAGCGAAAATTGGTCTGCGTATCAACCCTGAGCGCTCCACCCAAAGCATACAGCCGTTATACGACCCTTGCGCGCCGGGCAGCCGTCTCGGCGTCACAGCCGCTGCTTTCGCCGCCGCCCTGGCGGCCGATCCCCGTGCTTTGCGCGATGTCAGCGGCCTGCATTTTCATACCCTGTGCGAGCAAAACGCCGACGCCCTGGCCTTAACGCTTGACGCCGTGGAGGAAAAATTCGGCCGCTGGCTGTCGCTGCCGCAGATGGAATGGCTTAACCTGGGCGGCGGACAACTGATCACCAACGACGATTATGATTTGCCGCTGCTGGAAGCATTGATTCGCCGGATGCGGGAGCGCTATGGCGTCACAATCTATCTTGAGCCGGGGGAAGCGGTGGCGCTTAAAGCCGGTTTTTTGCAGACCACGGTGCTGGATATCATCCGCCATGACCGCGCTATCGCTATCCTTGACGCATCGGCCGCCTGCCACATGCCGGATGTGTTGGAAATGCCCTACCGGCCGCCGCTGCCCTGCGCCGGCCTGCCGGGGGCAAAGCCTTATACCTACCGCCTGGCCGGGCCGACCTGTCTCGCGGGCGATGTGATCGGCGACTATTCCTTTGACGCGCCGCTTGCCCCGGGCGACCGCCTTAGCTTTAGCGATATGGCGATCTATACCATGGTTAAAAATAATACCTTCAATGGCGTGAATTTACCGGCGATCGCCCTGCGCGAGCCGGGC
>JAAYYR010000059.1 GCA_012515255.1 Clostridia bacterium
ACCGCGTTCTGGTGATCTGCGCGGCAAAAGAGTCGGGCCGCGCCTGATAGGAGCCGCCTTAAGCAATCCCGGCGCTATGGTTGGCGCCGGGCAAGAGCCTATGGCCATAGCTACATGCATCGCCGCCCCGCAATAAAGCAGGCCAGCCCTAGGGCTGGCCTGCTTTATGGTATATTCTATTTTGCTATACGATGAATCATGCTGCGCGGCTTTTATTCCTGCCAATCCAGGCCGCTTAATAAATCAAAAACCTCATCGCTTCTGATTAGTATATAGCCCGCCGTACCGTCTGCCCCGGCGGTACCGGTAAATCTATAGAACACATGGCCGGTTTCGGTGGAATAAATCATCTCCTCGCTTTGATCCGCATAGACGATTTTTATCGTATAGAGGGGATCGCTATACTGGCCCTGATTATGGTCGGGGTATAAAAATTCCTCGACCTCCGCGGCGGCGAACAATTGGGAAAGAGCAGCGGCTTCCTCGTTGTTAAGGGCTATATCCTGCCCGTTGTAAATCACGCTGACCGCGGCGATCGGCTGCTGTTCCTGCGACATCATCGCGCTGTCGGTGATTTCCAGTCCCTGCGCTCGGTTATCGCAGCCGGCCACAAGAAACAATGCCAGCGCAAGAAAAACGCAGCTCCATACAGATATTTTTTTCATCCTGACGCCCTTCCGGTAATGGTTAATATTACCTGCTCCGCTTCTCAGTCAAGCGAACGCGCAAACCTATCCCGCCGCATCCGGCTCTATCCATGTGATGCCCGTTTTTGCGGCTGCCTATGCGAATTTTACGCCGCCGCCCGTCCTAGAGGCAGATATCCTCATCGCAGGCCGCAGCGGGCAGCTCCAATGCCAGGCTGCGCAGATACAGCGTCACCTGCTCCTCCGAGCGGCCGATGAAATCACGCGGCCTGATCTCCGCCGCGATCTCCGCCGCGTCGAGCGGGAAGAGTTCATCCGCAGCCAAGGCTTCAAGCAGACGGCAATCCTCGCCCTGCTTCAAGCGGGCGCTCTGCTCTAGGGAATGGCGGCGGATAATCTCATGCATTTCCTGGCGGTTGCCGCCTTTTTTTACGGCGCTCATCAGCAGATTTTCCGTGGCGATAAAGGGCAGATAGCGCTCTACTTCTTTGGCGATCACCATTTCATTGACGACCAGGCCGCCGCTCACATTATGCATCAGCCTGAGGATGGCGTCAGTGGCCAGAAATGCCTCCGGCAGCGAAATGCGGCGGTTAGCCGAATCGTCAAGGCTGCGCTCCAGCCATTGGGTCGCGGCTGTCAGCGGCGCGTTCAGCGCGTCCACCATCACATAGCGGGCGAGCGAGCAAATGCGCTCCGAGCGCATGGGGTTGCGTTTATAGGCCATGGCCGAGCTGCCGACCTGCGTATGCTCAAAAGGCTCCTCCACCTGGCGCATATGCGAGAGCAGGCGCAAATCGCCCGCAAAACGGTAAGCGCTTTGGGCGATGCCGGAAAGCACATTCAAAATGCGGCTGTCTTCCTTACGCGGATAGGTCTGGCTGGCGATGGCATAGATACTGTCAAAATCAAAGGCCGCGGCGATCTTCTCGTTCATCAGATCAATTTTCGCCGTATCGCCGCCAAAGAGGCTCATAAAGCTGGCCTCAGTGCCGGTGGTGCCACGGCAGCCAAAAAAACGCAGCGTCGCGAGCAGATGATCTAATTCGCGCACATCGCTTTCAAAGTCCTGGAGATAGAGGCAGACTCGCTTGCCCACCGTCACGAGCTGCGCCGGCTGGCCATGCGTATAGCCCAGGGTCGGCAAGGCTTTGTAGCGGTCGGCAAAAGCGGCGAGATTGCCCATAACCCGCCGCAGCGCGTCGCGCAGATGCAGCAGCGCCTCGCGGTAAATGATCAGATCGGAATTATCCGTGACATAGCAGCTGGTCGCGCCCAGATGGATGATACCGCAGGCGTCGGGGCAGCAAGCGCCGTAGGTATGAATATGCGCCATCACATCATGCCGCAGCTCAGCCTCTTTACAGCAAACTAAATCATAGTCGATATCCTCAATATGATCTTCCAGCTCGGCTACTTGTGCGACGCTGACCGGCAATCCCAGCTCACTTTGGGCGCGGGCCAGCTCCACCCATAGCCGCCGCCAGATATGGCTGCGATGATCCTGGGAAAACAGGCGCTGCATCGCATCCGAGGCATAGCGGGAGCACAGCGGGCTTTGATAATGCGTTGTGGACAACAGGTATCCCTCCCCTTTTTATCGGCCGAAACCTTGAGTATTTTCTTTCAATAAAACATCATGCGCGCCGCCCTCGACAATGCTGACCGAGGACACCAGGGTCAGCCGCGCCTCGCTTCTCAGCGTCATGATATCAAGCGCGCCGCAATTACACATGGTGGAGCGGATTTTACTGAGGGTGATGCCAAGATTATTGCCAAGGCTGCCCGCATAAGGGACATAGGAATCCACGCCTTCCTCGAAATGAAAGCCGCCCTCGCCGCTATCGTAGCGCTGCCAGTTGCGGGCGCGCGCCGAGCCTTCGCCCCAGTATTCCTTCATATAGCTGCCATTGATCAGCACCTTGGCGCCGGGGCTTTCGTCGAAGCGGGAGAAATAGCGGCCCAGCATACAAAAATCCGCGCCCATGGCCAGCGCCAGCGTCAGATGATAATCATGGACGATGCCGCCGTCGGCGCAGATCGGGATATAAACTCCTGTTTTTTTGTAATATTCGTCACGGGCCCGGGCCACCTCGATCACAGCCGTCGCCTGGCCGCGGCCGATGCCTTTGGTCTCGCGCGTAATACAGATCGAGCCGCCGCCGATGCCGACCTTGATGAAATCCGCGCCGGCCTCGGCCAGAAAAAGGAAGCCGTCGGCGTCCACGACATTACCAGCGCCGATCTTCACCGCGTCGCCGTATTTTTGCCGCACAAAGCCAAGGGCCTGCTGCTGCCATTCGGTATAGCCCTCGGAGGAATCAATACACAGCAGATCAGCCCCAGCCTCGACCAAGGCTGGGATACGCTCCTTATAATCATGCGTATTGACACCGGCGCCTACCATATAGCGCTTATTTTCATCCAATAGTTCCAGGGGCTTATCCTTATGCGAATCATAATCCTTGCGAAAAACAAAAGATACCATGCTGCCGTCCTGCCTTAAAATCGGCAAGGCGTTTAGTTTATGGTCCCAGATGATATCATTGGCCTCGGAAAGGCTTACGCCTTCGCGGGCGAAAACCACTTTTTCAATCGGCGTCATAAATTCGCGTACCTTGGTTTCGGTAGCCATACGGCTAACCCGGTAATCGCGGCTGGTGACGATGCCCAGGAGCTTGCCATGGGCGCTGCCGTCATGCGTCACCGCCATGGTGGAATGGCCGCGCTCCTCCTTGAGCCGCAGTACATCTGCCAAGGTCTGATCCGGCATAATATTGGAATCGCTGGTAACGAAACCGGCCTTATGATTTTTGACGCGCCGCACCATCTCGACCTCCATCTCAATCGGCTGCGAAGCGTAAATAAAGGACAGCCCGCCTTCCTTGGCCAGGGCGATCGCCATGCGGTCGTCGGAAACCGACTGCATGATCGCTGAAACCAAGGGTATATTGATGCTGATAGCGGGCTTTTGCCCTTTTGTATATCGTACCGCAGGTGTTAAAAGCGATACCTTTGAAGGAACGCAATCAGCGGCGGAAAAGCCGGGCACCAAGAGATATTCACTAAAAGTATGAGACGGTTCTGCGAAAAATTTAGCCATAATCTGCTCCTTTACTGCCGTATTACGCTGGCGCGGCGCTGCATTAGCCGCGGAAATAAGCTACCGCCGATTCAAATAAAGGCAAATCAAAATTACCCGGTACATTGCGGTACAGGTTTTTACCTGTTCTTTCCGTATGGCCCATCTTGCCCAGTACCCGCCCGTCCGGCGAAGTAATAGCCTCGACAGCAGCTGTCGAGCCACTGGGATTATAAAGTACGTCCATGCTGGGATTGCCCTTATCGTCCACATATTGGCCGGCTATCTGCCCCTGGGATACGAGCTGCGCCAATAATTCCGGGCGGCATAAGAAGCGCCCCTCGCCATGAGAGATCGGCACGGTATAAATAGCGCCCGGCCGGGTCTTGGCCAGCCAAGGGGAAAGATTGGATGCGATACGCACGCGCACCAGCCGCGATTGATGGCGGCCGATGGTATTAAAGCTGAGCGTTGGATTGCAAGCACTTGGTTCGACGATACGGCCAAAAGGCACAAGACCCATCTTAATCAAAGCCTGGAAGCCATTGCAGATGCCGAGGATCAGGCCGTCGCGTTGCGCGAGCAATTCTTCCAGCCGCTCCTTAATCTCCGGGTTGCGCAGGAAGGCTGTGATCAATTTGCCGGAGCCGTCCGGCTCATCGCCACCGGAAAAGCCGCCCGGCAACACCAAAGCCTGCGCCCTGGCTAAGGCCGCGGCGAATTGCTCGACGGAGCAGGCTACGTCCGCAGCGCTCATATTGTTCAGCACCATAATCTCAGCCCGGCCGCCCGCACGCTCGATAGCGCGCGCCGTATCATATTCGCAATTGGTGCCGGGGAAAACCGGCAGCAAAAAGCAAGGCTTGGCGGTCTTAACCGCGGAAGAAGGCCAGCCGTCGGCCGCATAGTTGTAGGCGGGCTGCGGATCACCTACCAGGGAGACTGTGGTGGGAAATACGCTTTCGAGGCGCGCATCATAGGCACGGCTTAATTCGGCCAGGGGCAATTCACTATCGCAACCGCTGATCAGCAGCGCTTCAGTCGTATAGCCGAGCAGCAGCCCGATATCCTCATCCGCGGCCAGCTCCAAAATAAAAGCGGCGGGGCAAGGGCCGAACAGGCGCTGCAAATCCAGCTCCGGATCGAAACGAACGCCCAAATCATTGCCCAAACACATCTTCAGCACCGCCGCGGCAATACCGCCGGCGCCCGGAACATAGGCCGCAAGCACCCTCCCCTGGGCGATCAATTCGCGGACCCGGGATAACATGTCCAGCATACTGTTCGTTTCGGGCAGGCCGTTTTCCTTCAATTCCGCCTGTAAAAGCACCAGCCGCGAGCCGCTTTTTTTCAGCTCAGGGGAGATAATCCGCCCCGCCTCGGCCAAGGTGACGGCGAAGGACACCAGGGTGGGCGGTACATCGAGTTGCTCGAAGCTGCCGCTCATCGAGTCCTTGCCGCCGATGGCGGCAAGAGAGAGATCCAGCTGCGCGGCAAAAGCGCCCAGCAGGGCCGCGGCAGGCAGGCCCCAGCGGCTGGGCGTATTGCCCGGCTTACCAAAATATTCCTGGAAGCTTAAATAGCAATCGTCAAGCGGCGCGCCCGCGGCTACCAGCTTCTGCACGGAGGACAGCACGGCCAAATAAGCGCCGCGGTACGGGTTTTGCTCGCTAAGCTCGGGGTCAAAGCCCCAGCTCATCACCGAGCAAGTATCGGTTTCCCCTTCGATCAACGGCAATTTTGCCGCCATAACCTGCGCCGGCGTCAGTTGGCGACGGCCGCCGAAAGGCAGCAGCACGCTGCCCGCGCCTATCGTGGAATCAAAGCGCTCGACCAGGCCCCGCCGCGAACAGCAGTTCAAATCCGCCGCCACTTGAAAATAGGCCTCCTTAAAATCCTTAGGCTGCGGCGTCTCCTTAACCGAGCCGGCCTCAATCTTGATCCGGGTATGCTTTTCGCTGCCATTGGTGTCAAGAAAAGCCCTGTCGATATCGATGATTTTTTCCCCGCGCCACTCCATGACCAGGCGTTGCGCGACCGTGACCTCCGCCACAACCGCCGCCTCCAGATTCTCCTTTGCCGCAAGCGCAATCAGGCGCGGCGCGTCGTCGGCCGCTACCACCACAGCCATGCGTTCTTGCGATTCGCTAATCGCAAGCTCGGTGCCGTCTAAACCATCGTACTTTTTCGGCACGGCGTCAAGATTAATATGCACCCCCGGCGCCAGCTCGCCGATTGCCACCGCAACGCCGCCCGCCCCAAAATCATTGCAGCGCTTAATCAACCGCGTGACTTCGGCATTGCGGAATAGCCGCTGCAACTTGCGCTCCTCCGGCGCATTGCCTTTTTGCACTTCGGCGCCGCAGGTTTCGATGGAGCGCAGATCATGAGCCTTGGAGGAACCGGTGGCGCCGCCGCAGCCGTCGCGGCCGGTGCGCCCGCCGAGCAAGATCACCATATCGCCCGGTTCCGGCACAGCGCGGCGCACATTGGCGGCGGGAGCCGCGCCGATCACCGCGCCAATCTCCATGCGCTTGGCGGCATAGCCCGGATGATACAACTCATCAACCAGGCCGGTAGCTAAGCCCACTTGATTGCCATACGAGCTATAGCCGGCGGCGGCCTTGGTCGTAATCTGCCGCTGCGGCAATTTGCCGGGCAGGGTCTCGCTAAACGGACGCGTCGGATCGGCGGCCCCGGTAAGTCTCATGGCCTGATAAACATAGGCCCGGCCCGAGAGCGGGTCACGAATCGCGCCGCCAAGGCATGTGGCCGCGCCGCCGAAAGGCTCGATCTCCGTCGGATGATTATGCGTCTCATTTTTAAACAGCAGCAGCCAATCCTCGTCCTGCCCGTCGATACGCGCCTTGATCTTTACGGTGCAGGCGTTAACTTCCGGCGATTCGTCAAGGCGCGGTAAGCGGCCGATGGCTTTGAGATAGCGCGCGGCGCCGGTAGCCATATCCATAAGGGTAATTGGCCGCTCCTCCCTCCCCAGTTCGCTTCTGGTACGCAAAAAACGCCGGTAAGCTACAGCCACATCCTCATCAAGGATTTCCATCTCATCGATAATTGTGGTAAATGTGGTATGGCGGCAATGATCTGACCAATAAGTGTCCAAAACGCGCAATTCGCTGATTGTCGGGTCGCGCCGCTCGGCGCGGAAATAATCGCGGCAGCATAGCAGATCAGCTTCATCCATAGCCAGAGCGTACTCCTGACGATATAGCTGCAGCCGCTGCGCATCGCTGTCGATGAAGCCCTCGAGCACCGCCACAGGCTGCGGGCAGGGATAATCGTCTTTCAGCGTTTGATATGGCTCAAGCAAGGCTTCGCGGCTTTCCACCGGATTGATCAGATAATCCTTGATCGCGGCGAAATCATTGCCGCTCAAATGGCCGCTCAGCACATAAACGCGGGCAGTACGGATTAAAGGACGCTCCTGTTGCGAGATCAATTGTATGCATTGGGCGGCCGAGTCGGCCCGCTGGTCGAATTGCCCGGGCAAATACTCCACGGCAAAGATATAATCCGCCGGCGGCAATTCAGTAAAATAATCGTCGACCTGCGGCTCGGCAAAAACAGTGGGCAGACAGGCCGTAAATAAATCCTCGCTGATATCCGCGACGTCATAGCGGTTTAGCAAACGCAAATCGCTTAAGTTATTAACGCCGAGCAACTCGCGCAGTTCGTCACGCAAAGCGACCGCCTCAAAACGCAGGCCGGGCTTTTTTTCTACATAGACCCGGTAGACCATGGTTTTCACCTCTCTTTGCTATGGGACGCCAATAAGGCGGATCTGCCGATATCCCGACGAAAGTAAGCATTGGCGAAGCTGATCTTCCCCACGGCGGCATAAGCGCCGTCGATAGCCTGCCGCAAGGTATCGGCAGTGGCGGTTACGCCCAGCACCCTGCCGCCCGCGCTGACAATGCTATCCCCTTGCCGGCTCGTGCCGGCATGATAGACTATAGCCGAGCCGTCGCTGTCATCGCTGATCGGATAGCCGGTTTGATACTGCTCCGGGTAGCCCGCGGAGGCCATAATGACACAGCAAGCAGCGCCCGGCTTGAAGCGGATGTCGATTTTCCCCAGCCGCTCCTCCTCCACGGCCAGCATGATGTCGAGGAGGTCTGTTTCAAGCAGCGGCAGCACAACCTGAGCTTCCGGATCACCGAAACGGCAATTGTATTCAATTACCTTGGGGCCGTTCTTTGTCAGCATCAGGCCAAAATAAAGGCAGCCCTTAAAAGGCCGACCCTCCGCGACCATAGCGCGCACCGTGGGCTGGAAAATCTCGCGCATGCAGCGCCCCGCTATTTCCTCGGTATAATACGGATTAGGCGCGATTGCGCCCATACCGCCGGTATTCAAGCCCTGGTCGCCTTCCAAAGCGCGCTTATGATCCATGGAGGAAACCATCGGCACGATATTCCGCCCATCGGTAAAAGCCAGCACCGAAACCTCGGGGCCGCGCAGGAATTCCTCCACCACGACTTTATCGCCGCTGCTGCCGAAGCGCTTCTCCACGAGAATGCTCTGTACCGCCGCCTGCGCCGCCGCTTGATTCCCGCAGATAAGCACGCCTTTGCCAAGCGCCAGGCCATCTGCTTTGACAACGAGCGGATAGTCTGTTGTCGCCAGGTATTCGGCAGCCGTCTCATAAGCGTCAAAAACGCGAAACTGGGCGGTGGGAATGCCGTATTTACGCATAAGATTTTTGGCAAAGCTCTTGCTGCCTTCGATCGCGGCAGCCGCGGCATTGGGGCCGAAACAAGGGATACCGGCTTCATGCAGCCTGTCCACGGCGCCCAGCACGAGCGGGTCGTCCGGCGCCACCACGGCGAAATCTATTTTTTGCGCCACGGCAAAAGAGACGATGCCCTCAATATCCTTAGCCTGGATATCGACGCATTCCGCCTCCGCCGCGATGCCGCCATTGCCAGGCAGGGCATAAATACGGCCTGTCTTAGGGTTTGCGCGCAGCTTTTTGATGATAGCGTGCTCGCGGCCTCCGCCGCCTACGACGAGAATATCCATTGAATGGGGAACCTCCATATATCATGACTTGTATTGCCCATCTTTACTCCAAGCGCCGCCGCCCCGCCCTTTAATGGTGGAACAGGCGCAGACCGGTCATGGCCATGACCATGCCGAATTTATCACAGCAAGAGATGACCGCGTCGTCGCGGATCGAGCCGCCGGGCTGAGCGATATAGCTGACGCCGCTATCCGCCGCCCGCTCGATATTATCAAAGAAGGGGAAGAAAGCATCGCTGCCCAAAGCAATGCCGGCAATGCTATCCAGGTACTCCCTTTGCTCGGCGGCGCAAAAAGGCGCGGGCCGGCAGGTGAAAAAATTCTGCCATACGCCCTCGGCCAAGACCTCGCAATCGCGGCCATGCAAATAGCCGTCCACCACATTATCGCGATCCTGCCGCGGCACGCTGTCAAGAAAGGGCAAGCCGGTCACCTGAGGATGGCGGCGTAACTGCCACAAATCAGCCTTGTCTCCCGCAAGCCGCGTGCAGTGAATGCGCGACTGCTGCCCCGCGCCGACGCCGATGCTCTGCCCGTCCACTGCATAGCAAACCGAATTGGACTGCGTATACTTCAAGGTGATCAATGCCACCAGCAAATCGCGTTTGGCCGTGTCGGGCAGTTCCCGATTGCGGGTGACAATATGCTCAAGCAAGGACGCGTCGATCAGGCTATCATTGCGCCGCTGCTCAAAGGTGACGCCAAATACCTGCTTTTCTTCAAGCAACGGCGGCTGATAATTCTCATCCATAGCGATGATATTATAATTGCCCTGCCGCTTGGCGCGAAGCTGGGCCAAGGCCTCCGGCGTATAGCCCGGGGCGATCACGCCGTCGCTTACCTCGCGTTTGATCTGCAAGGCGGTTTGCTCATCGCAAATATCGCTCAAAGCGATCCAGTCGCCAAAGGAACACATGCGGTCCGCGCCGCGCGCCCGTGCATAAGCGCAGGCCAAGGGTGAATCATTCAGCCCCGGCAAATCATCGACGCGGCAGCTTTGGCGCAAAGCCTCATCAAGCGGCAGGCCAAGCGCGCTGCCCGCCGGGCTGACATGCTTGAAAGAAGCGGCCGCCGGCAGTTTGCAGGCGGCTTTTAGCTCCCGCACCAATTGCCAGCTATTGAAAGCATCGAGAAAATTGATATATCCTGGCCTGCCGTTTAGCACCTCAAAAGGCAGCTCGCCTTTTTGCATTACCAGGCGCGCCGGTTTCTGATGAGGATTACAGCCATATTTGAGTTCGAATTCCCGCATTTTATTCTCCTTGCCCATGACGGTTGATGATCATTGTCGTTTGGCTGCCATCCGCGAGGCTGATATAGCGCAGCGCGAGCGACACCCGGTTATCGGCGTCAAGAGCCTGCCACAGGCCGCCGGCCAGGCTGCCGATATCCACTTCCCCCCTGAGCCGCACCGCGACAGGTTCGCCGCTGAAGCTGGGTAGCGGCTCGTCGTCGCCCATATAGGTATGCAGCAAATGGCCGATACCGGGCGTTGGCTCATACTCGAAAAACTGACGCAGGCAGGCAGGCTCCTCGGGGCCGGTTCTTTTGATGACGCTGAGCCTATAATAGAAATTGCCCTGATGCACAGTGGCGACAGCGCTGATGCGCGGCGTAAAATGCGGCGCGTCCGGCTCATAGACCCGGCTGCGCAGCGCTGCCGCGAAGCTGCCGCCTTCGCGCAAATAGCGGACAATGGTATCGGTTTGGTCGCCATTGCTGACCACGGTATGGCGGCCCTCCACGCGCAGCGGCGCATAGATGATCAAGGAGGGGTCCTGCATTAGTTTTTCATCCCAGGCGCGGGTCAGCAGGCCATTGCCTTGCTCGACGATGATGCGGTTACGGCTATTGACGCTGCGCCCCATGAGAAAATAGCCGATAATGGCCTGCGACGAATCATCGCTTAAGCCGATGAGGATGCCGCGCCCGGCATAGCGATTGGCCGCGAGATATGCTAATATGCCTGTTTCAGTCATGCTTTTTCTCCGTTTCTTGTTGAATTTGCGCCGCCACCAGATCAACAGCCCGCGGCAGCAATACCCACTCTGCCTGTTCCATGACCCGACGCTGCAAAATCTCCGGTGTATCGCCCGCCTCTACCGCCACCTCCTGTTGGAGAATGATCGGCCCGCCGTCGGGGATCTCATTGACAAAATGTACCGTAGCCCCTGTGGCAGTCACGCCAGCCGCCAACACCGCCTCATGAACTTTGAGGCCGTAAAAGCCTTTGCCGCAAAATGCGGGGATCAATGAGGGATGGACATTGATGATACGCTGTGGCCAGCGGGAAGTAAAATCCCCGGAGAGGATGGTAAGAAAACCGGCCAAAACGATCAGATCGACGCGGTAATCGCTAAGCAGGGCAGTGATTTTCGCTTCAAACTGCTGCCGGTCGGCGCAGCCGCGACGTTCCACCACGGCGGTCGGCACACCGTGATCTGCCGCCCGAACCAGTGCATAGGCCTCGGCATGGTCGGAAATCACCAGCTCGATTTTGCCATGACTAAGTCCGCCGTCCGCCTCCGCCTCTAGCAGACGCTGCAAATTAGTTCCGCTGCCAGAGACCAGCACCGCGATGCGCGTCAGCATAACTCTACTCCCCGCTCTCCCGGCCGCGCTTCGCCGATCAGCCAGGCTTCTTCTCCATGTCCATGCAATAGGGCCAGCGCCTGGTCTGCCGCGGCGGCGGCCACAGCCACCACCATGCCAGCACCCATATTAAAGGTATTGAACATATCATGCTCCTCGATGCCGCCTTGATATTGCAGCAGGCTGAACAGCGGCGGAATCCGCCAGCTAGCGCGATCGATCACCGCGCGCAGCCCCTCGGGCAGAATGCGGGGAATATTCTCGTAGAAGCCGCCGCCGGTGATATGAGCAGCGCCGTGGACATCGACCTGCTCGATCAGATCGAGCAAAGGTTGCACATAGATTTTCGTCGGCGCGAGCAAAGCCTGCCCCAGACTCATGCCAAGGCTCTCGCGGTGAGAGCGCAAATCTTCTTTTTGCAAGTCGAAAACCCGGCGCACCAGCGAATAGCCATTGGAATGGAAGCCGGAGGACGGCAGCGCGATCAGGGCGTCGCCCGGCCGCATCCGCGCAGGCTCGATGATCTTATCCCTATCGACCAGGCCCACGGCAAAACCGGCCAGGTCATATTCATTCTCAGGGTAAAAGCCGGGCATCTCGGCTGTCTCGCCGCCGATTAAGGCCGCCCCCGCCTGCACGCAGCCTTCGGCTACCCCGGAGACAATAGCAGCGATTCGCGCGGGCTCGTTTTTGCCGCAGGCGATATAGTCGAGGAAAAACAGCGGGCGCGCGCCGCCGCAAATAATATCATTGACGCACATAGCGACGCAGTCAATGCCGACGCTATGATGCTGATCCAGGATAAAGGCCAGTTTTAGCTTGGTACCGACGCCGTCCGTGCCGCTGACCAGCACCGGCTCTTTAAGGCCGCCTAAATCCGGGGCGAACAAGCCGCCAAAGCCGCCGATCGCCGATAGCACGCCCGGCGTCTTGGTGCGGGCGATATGCTTTTTCATCAGCTCAACCGCCCGGTAGCCCGCTGTAATATCGACGCCCGCCTTTTTGTAGCTTTCACTGTAGCTGTCGCTCATTTGCATTGATCCTCCTGTTGTCTGCTATCGTCAATTCGAGAGCGGCGACTGCTGCAGCAGCCGGATATTTTGCGCCTTTTCCCGATTTATTCCCGCCCGCCGCAGCTTACTCTATTTTCCTGCTTAGCCGCTTTTCCAGCTCCAGCTTGTCCTGGGCCTCCGAAACATCGAGCGGATATTCGCCGGTGAAGCAGGCGGTGCAAATGCCGCCGCGATAATTATCGGGGATCAGCTCCAGGCTGGCCGGGTCAAGATAGCCCAGCGAATCCAGCCCCATCATAGCGGCGATTTCATCAACGCTGCGGTGTTTGGCCACCAGATAATCATGAGAACTAATATCGGTGCCAAAGAAGCAGGGATAGAGGAAAGGCGGCGCGGTAACCCGCATATGCACTTCCTTGGCCCCGGCTTCGCGCAGCAGGCGGACAATGCGGCCGCCTGTGGTGCCGCGGACGATGGAGTCGTCGATCATTACCACTCTTTTGCCGCGCACCGTGTCGCCCACCACATTGAGCTTAATGCGCACCTGGCTTTCGCGCTGCTGCTGGCCGGGCTGGATGAAGGTGCGGCCGATATACTTATTTTTGATAAAGCCAAGGCCATAGGGGATGCCGGACTGCGCCGCGTAACCGAGCGCCGCGTCAATACCGGAATCCGGCACGCCGATGACTACATCCGCCGCCACCGGATGCTGCAAAGCCAGCATCGCGCCTGCGCGGCGGCGGGCCGTATGCACCGAGCTGCCCTCTACCACCGAATCGGGGCGGGAGAAATAAATATACTCGAATACACAAAGCGATTTGGGACAGGGCAGGCAGTTCTCAGTGATCGAGCGCAGGCCGTCCTTGTCGATGACCACTATCTCGCCCGGCAGCACATCGCGCAGGAAAGCCGCGCCCACCGCGTCAAGGCCGCAGGTCTCGGAGGCCAGCACATAACCGCCGTCTATCGTACCGATGCAAAGCGGCCGGAAACCAAAGGGGTCGCGCACGCCGAGCAATTTTGCGGGCGACATCAGCACCAGCGAATAAGCGCCGCGCAGCCGCTTCATGGCCCGCGACACAGCCGCCTCGATTGAGGGGCTTTGCAGCCGCTGCTTTGTTAGTTCATAAGCGATGACCTCGGTATCGCTCGTAGAGTGGAAAATCGAGCCTTGCAGCTCTAATTCCTCACGCAGGGTAGCGGCATTGGTGAGATTGC
This sequence comes from Clostridia bacterium, assembly GCA_012515255.1. Lineage (GTDB taxonomy): Bacteria > Bacillota > Dehalobacteriia > UBA4068 > UBA4068 > HGM13862. The sequence goes on from JAAYYR010000059.1 coordinate 13,593, forward strand.
CGTTATGAGCCAAAGCCATTGAGCCTTTGATATGATTGATGATCAGCGGCTGGGCATTGGCGCGGGTATTGCCGCCGGTTGTGCCGTAGCGCACATGGCCGACGGCGATATTGCCCTGCCCAAGCGAAGTAAGCACCTTATGATCAAAAACCTCATTGACCAGACCGTTATCTTTATAGCCAGTCATAACGCCACCATCATTGACCACGATGCCGCAGCTTTCCTGGCCGCGATGCTGCAGAGCGTACAGGCCGTAATAAACTTCCGCCGCTACATCGCTGTTGCTATCGCGAAAAATGCCAAAAACACCGCATTCCTCATGTAAACCTTGTCCGAAGATATTTGCCATTTCGCTCACCTCAGTAAGCGCCGCGCGTCTTTGATAAGCGTCCCCGACGCCGCTCAAATCGCGGCAGAATCTACCTTTGTCCTGTGTTCCTGCGTCTTGGTATCATGGCAGGCGCAGCCGGGCCAACTTCTCGCTAGGCGCGTCCGCGCTTTAGCCGCGAAGTTTTTCCTGCAGCGCCGCGTCTTTGTTCAGCACTTTTTCCGCCATTTGCCGCCGCGCGGCAGTAAGTTTCTCCGCCAGTTCCGGCTCGCTGACGGCGAGAATTTCCACCGCGAGCAAAGCCGCGTTAACAGCCGCGTCAACGCCAACGGTCGCTACCGGCATGCCGGGTGGCATCTGCACTGTGGCGAGCAGCGCGTCCATGCCGCCAAGCGCCCCGGCTTTAATCGGGAGGCCTATTACCGGCAAGGTTGTGCGCGCCGCTAAAGCGCCGGCCAGATGCGCCGCCATCCCCGCCGCGGCGATCAATACGCCATAATCCTGCTCCTTTGCCTCAGCCGCGAAGCGCGCCGCAGCGTCCGGCGTGCGGTGCGCGGAAAAAATATGGGCGCAAAATGGTACATCATATTCTTTGAATACCGCAAAAGCAGCCTCCACAACCGGTAAATCGCTATCGCTGCCCATGATCACCGCGATTTTTTTCATGGCGCTCCTTCCTATCCTTGCCAATTCCACATACACAAGCTCTATTATTAAAACTAGTTGCCTTTAGCGTTTACATCTATTAAAAAGCAATATCGGGCCAAGAAGCCCGATTGATACGCAGACAAATATAGCGGCGCCGATCAAAAACACCCAAGGTTGCGTTGAAAACGATTTTGCGCATAAGACCCTTTCCCGGGCGACAAGCCAGACGACATGCAAACAAATCAAGTCCGCCGGAATGGGCGTATGCCTGACCGGCTTTCCGCGGCAGCGTTTTGCCGCAAGACACGGCAACCGCCCCCCCAACATTCCACGCAGCCGGTTCCGGCATGCATATTCTTGCATTTCCCCTGCTTGGGGTCACTTTGTCCATCCTCTCGCTTAATACCGCCAGTATCGAATAGATAAAAGGCAATACCAATTAGGCATTACCTTTCATGTATGATTATACATTATATTCCGGGGCCAAGTCAAGCAAATTGCGCTATCTTGTAGTTTTTTTCTCGAAAATTGCCTTGGCTGACAATATCTTGTATGCGGGGCGGGAAATAAAACCATGTATGCGAAGATGCTTTGCCCATTCCCTGTCACCGGCAAAATAAAAAAAGCGCGCCGCTGGTTTAAGCCTCGGCTTTTGTTGTACCGCGCGTTTCGCTGACCACGCGGTACATATCCGCGGCCAGCTCGGCGCGCATTGTCTCCGCGACCTGCAGCACTTCCGCGATCAGCAGCCGGCTGCCAAGGGATATTTCCAGGCGATCGCCCACCGCGACCTCGCTGCCTGCTTTGGCTTGGCGGCCGTTGATTTTAACACGCCCCGCGCCGCAGACCTCTTTGGCTACTGTGCGGCGCTTAATGATCCGCGAAACCTTCAAGTATTTATCCAGCCTCATTATTGGCGCTCCTTTGCCTCGTCCCAAATTTGATCCAGCTCAGCCAAATCCAGCTGCAGCCACGATTGACCGCGCTCTGCGATCACTTTATCCATATAATCGCAGCGGCCGATAAAGCTGCGCACACAGCGGCGCAAAGCATCCTCGGCGTCGATATCGAGAAAGCGGGCCATATTAACGATAGAGAAAAGCACATCGCCCAGCTCGGCGGTTCTTTCCTCCGCGGTTTGGGCCGCGTCCAGCTCTGCCAGCTCTTCTGCGAGCTTGGTTCGCGGGCCGCTGATATCGTCCCAGTCGAAGCCAACACGCGCCGCTTTTTCCTGCGCTTTTTGAGCCAGCATCAGCGCCGGCAGATTCTCGTTTAGCTTCATCAAGCCGCGATTGCTTTTTCCGTCGCTATTCTTTTCCTTAGCCTTGATCTCCTCCCACATAGTCAGCACCTGCTCGGCGTTTTCCGCGCTCGCTTCGCCAAAAATATGCGGATGGCGGCGGATCATTTTGGCGCTGATTGCCGCGACGACGTCGTCGATAGTAAATCTCCCCTGCTCCGCCGCGATCTGGGCATGAAAGACGATTTGCAGCAGCACATCGCCTAGCTCATCGCAAAAAGCGGCGTCGTCTCCGGCGTCGATAGCGTCCAGCACCTCATAGGCTTCCTCTAATAAATAACGCTTGAGGCTGTGATGATCCTGCTGCCGATCCCAGGGGCAGCCGCCCTCGCCGCGCAGCCGCGCCATAATGTCGATTAATTCCTGCCATTTTTCCTTATCAGCCATACTATCTCCTTATCGCTATCAATCAGGTAAAACAGCCGGGGCCGCGCCTGGACCGATTCTCTTTGTCAATGTGCTCCAGCGCCGCCATGGTTATTCTTTGCGGCATGACCGAGGGCTTATACGTAATAAGCGGCCTTATGCAGCTCGTCCACAGTGGTGACGCCGGTTTTCACCAAATCGGCAGCCGCTTCCCGCAGCAATGTCATGCCCTGATTGCGGATGGCATACTCCTCAATTTCATCCGGCGTCGCGCCTTTGCTAATCATATGGCGGATTTCTTTATCGATAACCAGCATCTCATGGATGGCAATGCGGCCGCGATAGCCGGTATTATTGCACATATGGCAGCCCCGGCCCCTTCTTAGTTTGCCGGTAACCCCATAGCCCAGGGCTGCTTTTTCCCATTCATCCGCCTCGTATTCATAAGCGCAGTCCGGGCAGATTTTTTTCACCAGGCGCTGAGCCAGCAGTCCAACTAGGGAGTTGGCGATCAGGTGGCGCTGCACACCCATATCCTCCAGGCGAACAATGGCCGAGGTGGCGTCGTTGGTATGCAGCGTGGACAGCACAAGATGCCCGGTGATCGCCGCCCGTACCGCAATCCGGGCTGTTTCCGAATCCCGGGTTTCGCCCACCATGATGATATCCGGGTCCTGACGCAAAATCGAGCGCAGGCCGGTCTCGAAAGTTAGTCCCGCCGGCGGGTTGATCTGTGTTTGGTTGACCCGGGCGATATTCTTTTCCACGGGGTCTTCCACAGTAGAGATATTGACCGAGCGCTGCACTAATTCCCGCAACACCATATAAAGGGTGGTCGTCTTGCCGGAGCCTGTCGGACCGGTAAGGAAGATAATGCCATGGGGGAGCTTTAACATATTGCTCATCTTGGCGTAATTAGCCTTATTCATGCCAAAAGTCAAGTCATTATCGATTTTGGCATTGGTATTAAGCAGCCGTAGCACCGCCTTTTCCCCATACACAGTCGGTAATACCGCCACGCGCAGATTTATATCCGTGCCATCAAGGACGATGCGGAAATGGCCGTCCTGAGGTAATCTTTTCTCCGCGATATTGAGATTAGCAAGGATTTTAATCCTAGCGATCAGAGGCTGATGCAGGCTGCTGTCCAAAGTGACGAAATCAACGATAGTGCCGTCTACCCGCATGCGGATATTGGTATTGTTTTCGAAAGGCTCTACATGGATATCGCTGGCATTGATATTATAACCGCGCAGCAGCAGGGAATTCAAAAGCTTAACGACCGGGGCGTCGTCCGCTTCCGCGCCGGCAAGACCCAGGTCCAGCCCAGGCGCATCAATTTTGCCGGCATTTTGATTGGCGCTTGAGGCAGCGCTGCGGGCCAGCACTTCGGAATAATAGTACTCGATCGCCCGCTTCATCGAAGCCTCGAATGTTAGAGCCAATTCCAGCGGCATTTGGCTCACTTGCCGCACCTCCTCGATGCCAAAGAAGTCCAGCGGATCTGTGCAGGCGACCAACAATTTGCCGTCCACTATATCCACTGGGATCATCTGATGCTTGATGGCATAGGCTTTGGGCAGCTTTTCTACCGCGGGCAGATGCACTGAAAAATTATCCAGCTGCAGCAAAGGCAGCCCCAGGCGTTTGGCCAAGGCTTTTAGCTTTTGCTCCTCGCTAATATATCCCAGCTCGACGAGCAGGTCAGCCAGCCGCTTCCGCCGATCCTGCTTCTGCAGGCCGAGTGCAAATTCCAACTGCTCCTCAGTGATATAGCCATAACCCACCAAAATTTCGCCGATGCGGATATTCTCAATTGGCGCTGCCATTTTTACCTCCATGCTTTAGGCTGCTTATTAATAGCGGCCGCTAGATTTTACTGGTTTTGGATAAAGCAAATCCGGGGATTAGCTTCGCCGCCCGACAAATCGTAAGCGCCCCGACCGGCGCTCATGCCGACATTCAGCAGCCGAAAGGAAGAATCGCGGACAAAAACAGGCTTATCGTTTTTATCCAGCACCTCCAAATGCAAATAGAACATATCATTGCTGATGCTCGCCGTATACATGATACTGCAGCCCTGATAAAGTTCGGCGTCTATCGGCGCAAAAACAGCGCCTGCCGCATCTTTTTGATAATACAGCAAACCATCGTCGACATAGATGGCCTGGGGGAAATCTTCCTGACCGCCCTCGCCCGCCCGTATCAGGCAGATGCCAAGGGCGTCGTCCAGCCTGGCTTCGATAAAGTCATAGGCCGAGTCTCCCAGTTGTTGCGCCTGATCAAGGCTGCTACCGCCCAAAAAGGCTTTGACCGCGCTTAATGACAACGCGGCGACCATTGCCAGCACGCCCAAAGATATGAGCAAAGCCACAATCGTTTCGATCAGGGTGAGGCCGCGTTGATCCTGAATTAGGGGCCGCCGCTTTTTCATTCTTTGCCCCTCCTAATGAGCCTGATCAGGTACGAAAGCGCTCATGGTCTGGTTTGGCTCAGCGCCGTCGCTCGTCCGGCTGTAATAGCGGCCGGACACCGTATAGGCCGTTGCGCCAACGCGAAAGCTAAGCGTCGCCGCGCTGCCGCCGCTACCCGTAGCAATGGCTTGCTCCACTTTTGCATAGGCTTGCTCCGCATTGGAGCCCATTATCGCGCCGCGGCGGAAAATAGCAAAGGCCGTGCGGTCCGCCGTCAGCGCCATCAAAGCCAGCAGGGCGACAATGGCGATGGATAAGATCACCTCGACCAGAGTGAAGCCGCCGCCTGCTCCGCGATAAGGTTTTCGGCACGTTTTAATAAATGTTTCCCGCTGTTGACGCATACTCGCACCTAGTTCAAAATGTATTTATCATTGTCCCAGCGATGCATTTCCTTTGCGCCGTCACCCATAGGGCCGCTCTCCGAGGTCGGGACATACGTAAAATCAAGACTGCCCAAAAGGGAGATATTCCTGGCATGAATAGCGCCGCGCATCTTCACTCCGTCGGAAAGCATAATCACCGTTGATTGCGCAGTATAAACATAGATATAAGCGTCGCCAGGATCCCTGATTCTCAAAGCGCCATTGACAATAATAAAAATTCGCGGCGCGGTTCCCGTCGCAGCCTCTACATTAAGGTCAAAGGTTTTGCCGGAGGGTACTAAAATATAATAATCATGATCATCATCCACTTTGACGACGGTCTGGTCATTGGTGACGCCAAGCTTATAGTAAATATCCTCGCCTTCCGTTAAGTCTACTGTAACGCCGCTGCCATTAATGATTGGCGCGGTGACGGGAAATTTAGTATTATTTGTAATGACAGGCAGCGGATAGCCTGCGTAGCCCGCTTGAAGCGGGTAGTCTTTCAACTCGACTCCAGGCAGCCGGCTGTTCCAGTCCTGCGGGTTTTGCGTGTAAAATACCCCGTCAACGATTATATCCTGAATTGGTTGGCCGGCATAAGACAGAGTCGGCGCGTAGATATCACAGTTGCGAATATGTATGGCCGGCTTTTTGCCGCTCGCGAAGCTTAGCTTGGTTTCAGCCGTCAATCCGCAAAAACCGCTGATCAAAGCAGTCGCTGATTCGCCGTCCGGCTCCTCGGTTAGCTCCATCGTATGGAGAATGCTGATTCCCACCGTAGCCGCTTTTACGCCTTTAGTCGCGGTGGCGCTGACGATGATCTGATCGCCCCTTCTTATGATTGAAGCCGCGTCGACAGTCCCCATAGCCGCGGGAAAATCAAAACTGCCGCCGTTGATCTCGATGCTGCCGCCATCCGCAGGGATCAGGGGATTGCCATAGTCCGGGGACTCGCCCGCTGCGCAAACGGCCGTGCTGCCATCGATTAGCGAGGCGATTGCTTCGGCTGCCGAACGGGCCGTAAGATAGGCCTGATCAGCTACGGCATTATTGAGATTGCGCGCGGCATAAGCCCGGCTGACCATCAAGGTGCCGGCTATCATGATGGCCGCGATAATCATGGTTACCGCCGCCCAGACCAGGACATAGCCCGCTTCAGCTTTTTTGTTTTGCCGCATAAGCGCTCCTTGGCTTAATACAAATAGACCGCGATCTCGGCGGAAAGTATGGCGTATAGCTCCCGCCCCGCGAGCGCCGGCTGCACCGGGTCGTCAAAATTGACCGCGACAGGGGCTGCCGGCGGCACCGTAGCATCGACGCTGATCGCAAGGGAAACTGCCCGCGCATAGGTAAGGGTCTCCAGTTCGGCCAAAAAGGCCAATATGCGCGCCTCACTGCCCGACGCCATGATCTGAATGCTATTGCTGTAGATCAGCGGGCCGTCGGCCGCCGCCTCGCCAGACCCCGATATTGCGGCCGGCGGCTGATATGGCGCTACCGGTGCCGCTATGGTATCGGACATCAGCAATGATATAGGTGTCAGATTATGCTTGAGCAGCAGCGTGGTCATCATGGCTTCCAGGCGTTCATTGGCCGAGTAGGCGTAAAAATCCTCTCCCGCCTCCAGCGCTTTCTCCTCAAGCCGCTCCAGCTCGCTTTGCAGCCCGGGATAGAGATTGGCCGCGGCTTTGGCTTCGCTTACCGTCATCTGCCGCGCCAGCAATTCCTCTTTGAGCGCCATATTACGCTCGGCGGCGGGCAAAATCAGCGCGTACAGGCCGCCGATAGCGATTGCCAGCAGCAGGCAGATATAAAGCAGCAGTTTTTCCCTTTTGCTCAGCTTATACATCGCCGCCACCTCCCGGTAAAAACGCGTTGACCGAAAATACATAATTCCGATAAGCGCCGCTGCTGCTCCTATCCGCAGCGTAGCCGTAATAAGCAATAGAGCTGAAGCCGCCGCTCGAGCGCAGCCGGGACACGAACCAGGCGGCCCTGGTCGCGGAATCAGCCTCGGCCAGCAAAATCAATTCGCCGCTCTCCCGGTGAAAATCCAAGGACTGCAAAGCGACAAATCCCCCGGCGCAGCCCAGTATCCTCAGGTAAGCGGCATGATCAAGGCTGGGATAAGAATCAAGGTTCGCCTTGGCCTCCCGCAGGCTGAACAGCGTATGTTCTATAGCTTGCTTTTGCGCAGTTAGGGCCTGTACATTGGCATAGTCCGCCGCAACCTGGTCATTGCCCAGATACGCATCCGCCGCCGCGATTTGCCGGGGAATAATCAAAGAGTTTTGTACGAAAAAGAAGGCCCAGCCAGCCACAACCAGTAGCAGCAGAACAATCAGC
>JAAYYR010000060.1 GCA_012515255.1 Clostridia bacterium
AATTGGTGGTGCGTGCTTTTCCCGCCTTTATGCTTCGTCGACCTGGCCGGCGAGTACCCGGATGACGCGACAGCCGCTGTATGGGCTTCCTATGCCGGGGACAAGGAAAAATCCGCTATTGAGGTCAAGTGGAAGCTCAGCGATCTTTTTCGCTAAGCTGCTTGTCCGCACATTTATTCTTCAAATAAGCTGCGCCGCCCGGACGTCCGGGCGGCGCAGCTTATTATATATCCCAGGTTTCCCAGTTATATGAGCTATTCTTATCCAGGACGGCGTTTTCAGAATCGGCGACTACCGGCGCAAAGCGTTCGTCGCCGATGATGATTACATCAACGCCGATTTTTTTGATTTGATCCCAGGGAAGCACGATTTCCTCGCTGCGGATAAAAAGCCCCAGGAAACGGCTTTCGCCCGGCAGCACGAGCGCCTCGACGACGCCGCTATTCATGTCCAGCTCGATATCATAGACAAAGCCCAGTTTCCTGCCGTCTGCGGCATTGATGACATCCTTATGGCGAAGATCAGAGATACGGAACATGGCGCAATCCTCCTTGCTCTTATATATGCGGTCAAGGTGGCATTGATACGCCAATATAGGGGAGGAAACAGCGTAAAAATTTCCCGGCTGCGGGCATAGGGCTTGCAATACCTCATGTGGTGCTCTATAATTAAATAAATACAAGATGATGTAGATAACCAAGCTGTCGCATAGGGATTGGCAATGATTACCGGTGGTAATAAGGAGGATACTTATGAGATGCGTATTTTGCGGCAATGAGGATTCCAAGGTGCTTGATTCCCGGCCGGTCGAAGAGGGCCGCAGCATTCGCCGCCGCAGAGAGTGTCTGGCTTGTGGCAAGCGTTTTACTACCTATGAGCGGATTGAGGAATTGCCGCTAATCGTCGTCAAATCGGATAATCGGCGGGAATTATTCGACGCCAATAAAATCTTAAACGGCCTGATCAAGGCCTGTGATAAACGCAGCGTGCCTTTAACCGTGCTGGAATCGATTGTTGACGAGATTGAGCGCGAGCTGCGCAATAACCTTGACCGCGAGGTACCCTCAAAAGCCATCGGCGAATTGGTAATGGGGCATCTGCGCGCTGTGGATCAGGTGGCATATGTGCGCTTTGCCAGTGTCTACCGCAAATTTGAGGATGTATCTACTTTTATCGACGCCATACGCGAATTGCAGCGGGAATCGATGGCTAATAAAAAAGAAACGGAATAGGCCCGGCCTATGGCCGGCTTGATTTTGGCGTAAGGCGGGACGGGATAATCAAGGCGCAGCATGGCATAAAACGCGGTAAATATGAGCGTTCAGTACAGGGTATGTGCGATAACCGGCCAGTTGGCCTGCCGCCCGGGAACGACGCTTTTCTTGTTGCCAGGCGGTTTTGCCGGCGCTATTGATTGAAGCGGAGCGAAACGGGATAAAATAATCCGGGCCGTCAGGGCAAAAGCCCGGCCCGATCGGGGGTATAAGGCATGAGGATCGGCGAGCATCCGGTGCTGGATTTTGACCGGGGCAAGAAAGTACGGATTTATTATAATGGCCAGGCGGTAGAGGCCTATGAGAATGAGACTATCGCCGCGGCTTTACATGCGGCCGGTATCCGCCGGCTCGGCGAATCAGGCGAGCTGCATCGGCCGCGCGGCATTTATTGCGCTATCGGCAACTGCGCCAGCTGTCTGATGACAGTGGACGAGCAGCCTAATACCCGCATCTGCATCGTTAAATGCCGCGACGGCATGCGCGTCGATGAACAGAGGGGCAGGGGGGTGCTCAAGGTATGAGGGAAACGGAAATCCTGGTGATCGGCGGCGGCCCGGCCGGCATCCGTGCTGCGATTACAGCGGCGGAGCTGGGCGCCGAGGTATTGCTTTGCGAGCGTGACGGCTGGCTGGGCGGCCAATTAATCAAGCAGACCGGCAAATTTTTTGGCCGGGAATACGCGGGTCAACGCGGCTTTGAAATATGCGCCGATTTACTGGCTAAGCTGCACAATACGGCTAAGATCGACATTTGGCTCGATTGCCCTGTTTTGGGCATCTACGAGGACGGCGTCGTCTCCTGCCAGAAAAAGGATAGACTGGAGAAAATTAAGCCGCAGCGTATGATCATCGCCACCGGCGCGGCGGAAAACTTCCTTGCCTTTGCCGGCAATGATCTGCCGGGCGTGATCAGCGCCGGCGCGGCCGAAACACTGATGCATATGAGCGGCGTCGTCCCGGCACAGCGGGCCTTGATGGTAGGGGCCGGTAATATCGGCCTTACCGTATCATATCAGATGATACAATCCGGCGTCGAAGTGGCGGCCGTGATCGAGGCCGCGCCGCAGATCGGCGGCTATCTTGTGCATGCCAGCAAACTGGCGCGCACCGGGGTGCCGATCAAAACCGGCTATACGATACAGGAAGCCTATGGCGAGGGGAAGGTTGAGGGCGCGCGGATCATGCGCCTGGACGAAACATGGCGGCCTATCCCCGGCAGCGAAGAAGATATTGCCTGCGACGCTATTTGCCTCGCTGTGGGGCTTAATCCGCTCGCCGAACTATGTTGGCAGGCCGGTTGCCAAATGGAGCTGATACGCGAGCTGTCCGGCCATGTGCCGCTGACGGATGAAAATCTGCAAACCACGATAGAGGGCATTTATGTAGCGGGCGACATCTGCGGCCCGGAGGAGGCGACAACCGCGATGGCAGAGGGCAAGCTCGCCGGGGCTAACGCCGCCGCATCCTTGGGTTATGACACCGAACAGGCGCAGGCGGCGCGCCTGGCGGCGCTGGCCGAATTAGGAGAATTACGCGCCGGCCCAATGTCTGCGCGCATTAAAACGGGCTTGGATAAACTAAGGGAAAAGGGGGCGGCCAAACATGCTTAAGCAAGACGGCATTCCAAGCAAGGAAGAATTAAGCCGTGTTTTGCCAAGCGAGCAAAGACTGGCGCAAGGCCCGGTGGTGATCGCCGAATGTTTTCAGCGCATCCCCTGCGATCCCTGCGCGCGGCGCTGTCCGCGCGGGGCTTTTAGCATCGGCGAGGATATTAATGATCTTCCCCGCTGGGACGCGGAGCTATGCGACGGCTGCGGCGACTGCATTGCGCTTTGCCCGGGCATGGCGATATTCGGCGTGGATATGACTTATAGCAAAGACCAGGCCCTGGTCAGCCTGCCTTTTGAATTCGTGCCGCGCCCCAAGCCGGGGCAGATGGCGCTAGGCCTTGACCGCGGCGGCCGGGAATTGGGCTGGTTTGAGGTCGCGGATGTCAAATGCGGCGGCGAGGGCAATAAAACGTATGTTATTGCGCTCAAGGCGCCGCGGGAACTGGCCATGGAACTAAGACAAATCAAAGCGGGAGGATATAGATAATGGCGGATCAGACCATCATATGCCGCTGCGAGGATATAACCCGGGAGAAATTGCTGCAGGTGATTGCCGAGGGCTGCCACACCATAGACGAGATTAAGCGGGCTACCCGCGCCGGCATGGGGCTGTGCCAGGGGCGCAATTGCCGCAAGCTCATCGCCGAAGAATTGTCGCGTATCTATCATATCCCGGTAGAAGAGGTATTGCAGCCGACTTTCCGCGCCCCGGTGCAGGCGGTAAGCATGGGTATGCTGGCCGACGCCTATAAGGAAGGTGCGGGCGAATGAGTAAAAAAAGCTATGATTATATTATTATCGGCGGCGGCATCATGGGGACATCCCTCGCCTTTGAGCTGGCGCGGCGCGGCCGTACCGACGGATTGGTGATTGAGCGGGATTATCTAGCCGCCGGCGCTACCGGCCGTTGCGCGGCAGGCATCCGTCAGCAATGGGGTTCGCTTTTGAACGCCCAGCTGGCGGTCGAAAGCACGGAGATTTTCGAGCATTTGGAGGAATACACCGGCTATGAGCATTCCTGCGGGCTTGACCAGTAGGGATACCTGATCCTCGCTTATACGCAGAAGGAATGGGAGCAATTCCAAAAAAATCTTGAGGTGCAGCATAGCCTGGGCGTTGCATCTTTCCCGGTGGCAGCCGAGGAGATGCGGCAATTTGTGCCGCATCTTAATACCGAGGGGTTGTACGGCGCGACCTTTAATCAAAAGGACGGGCATGCCGATCCTTTTCACTGCACATTTGCCTATGCGGGCGGCGCCAGGCGTTTGGGCGTGGAAATCCTCACCGCTACCAATGTCGAGCAATTGCTGGCCGACAAGGGCAAAATTCGCGGCGTAAGCACTAATCGCGGCCAATTCCTGGCGCCGCTTGTGATCAACTGCGCCAATGGCTGGGCGCCGAGCATCTCCGCGCAGGTGGGCGATGAAATTCCGGTCTACCCGGAGCGGCATCAGATCATGGTCAGCGAGCCTGTGGGGCCTTTGGGCGCTCAAGGCGGTTCCATGCCGATGGTAATCTCTTTCTCCCGCCGCTTCTATGTGCAGCAGTCGCCTCATGGCAATTTGCTTATGGGCATGGGCGAACCAGAGCCGGTAAGCTTTAATCAGAATTCCAGCTGGGAATTTCCCGAGGCAACGGCGGCAGCAATCACAGCCACCTTGCCCGCGCTGCGCAGTTTGCATATCATTCGCCAATGGGCCGGGCTTTATGATATGAGCCCCGACCGCAATCCGGTCATTGATTTCTCCCGCAATGCCGAAGGACTGGTGACGATATGCGGCTTCTCCGGTCATGGCTTCATGGTGGCGCCCCGCACCGCAATCCTGGTAGCGCGCGCTTTATGCGGCGAGCCGGATGAGCTTGATATCCGCCGTTTTGCCGCCGAGCGCTATCAGACCGGTGAATTGCTGCTTGAGCCTTCCGTCGTTTAGGCAAGCATATCCAGGGCCTTTGTTGGCAGCCGGCCTTTTTCTGTCGTTATTTTGTCCTTGTGAGGGGATTGCGCCCGGTGTTATAATCTTCATATGAACAGCAGCAAGCAGGGTAAAAATAATCATGGCGGAAAACGCCGGCTAAGGGCCGATCTTCTTGCGGCCGCGCTATTGCTGGGTATCGCGATTTTCGCCGCTACCGCTTTGGTACGTTATATCAGCTACCAGCGTATAGATATGGTCAGGGTCGCCAAAAGCAGCGTTGAGGCCACGCTGGGCTGTGAGATCGCGGTATTGCGCAATGAAACCCTCGTCTACGCGCCCGCGGACGGCGATTTTCAGCCTGCCGCGGCAGCCGGCTCAAAAGTTAAGGCCGGCGGGCTGCTCGGCTTTATGAGCACCAGCCAAAAAGACGGTTTGGCCGGCAATGACCGGCCGGTATATGCGCCCCAGGGCGGTATCGTCTATTATGACCTTGACGGCTGGGAGGGCATCTTAAACACCGAGGAACCACTGGCGCGCGACTGGGAGGAAGTGTTCAGCCAGTTGCGTAATGGGCCGGCTATCCCGGCCTTAGCCGCTGAGGGCGGGCTTGAGAATCAGGGCCAGGGGCGGCGGATCGCCCGGCTGGTGGATAATTTAGCCGCTAATCTGATTTGTATCGCTGTTTGTGGCGATCTCAGTCCTTATGTGCAAGACGACAGCATCAAGATTCGCCTGACCAGGTCGCATACAGCCAAGACATTGCGTGTCGACTTGGACGATTCACTTACCATAGCAGGGGATACGCATTATCTCATTGCCGCCATTGGTCATGACGAGACTTATTTTTATGATTTTCGCTATCTGAGCGCCGCAATTATCGGCGACCAGATCAGCGGTATGGAAATTCCGTTGTCGGCGCTGACCGAAAATGAGGCGGGGGAAACAGCCGTCCTGGTCAGCAAAAGCAAAAAGCTGGTTTTCCGGCAGGTGACAGTGTTGTATCGGGGCGAGGATATCGCTTTGGTTGAGGGGCTGCAAACCACAGATCAAGTGGCGAGCCGCCCGCAGTACGCCAAACCGGGGCAAAAAATATATTGAGGTTTAGGACATGCAAAAACAAACGC
>JAAYYR010000061.1 GCA_012515255.1 Clostridia bacterium
GCAGAGCTGATCGCTTATCTTGGGGGTGAGCGCTATGCTTAAGGAGCGCTTGCTGATCGGCCAATACTATGCGGCGGAATCACCTGTTCACCGCCTGAATGCTGTAGTAAAGATTATCGCCACTATGGTATATCTGATCGCCCTGTTCGTGGTTGACGACTGGTGGGGCTGGGGCGCTTTGGCGCTGCTCGCCATAGCGGCTGTAATTATATCCCGCGTTCCTACGGCCGCCCTGTGGCGCGGACTGAAGCTGATTGCGGTAATCGCCGCTTTTACTGTATTGTTAAATATTTTCCTCTATCCGGGGGCGGCCGCCTGGCAGTGGGGGCCGCTGAGCTTGAGCCTGGCCGGCTTGATCCAGGGGTTGGCCATGGGAATGCGCCTGCTGCTGCTCGTGCTGTTTGCCTCCTTGCTGACGCTTACCACGACGCCGATTGCCTTGACCGACGGCCTGGAGCGTTTGCTGAAGCCTCTTGCCGTAATTGGCGTACCCGCTCATGAGATCGCGATGATGATGACGATCGCCCTGCGTTTTATACCGACGATTCTTGAGGAATTCGACCGCATTGTTTTGGCGCAGCGGGCGCGCGGCGCGCGGATTGGCGAAGGCTCGCTGCTGCGCCGCGTCCGCGCTGTTATTCCTATGCTGGTGCCATTGTTCATCTCCGCCTTCCGCCGCGCCGAAGATTTAGCCGCCGCCATGGATGCGCGCTGCTACCGGGGCGCCAAGGGGCGCAGCAAATGGCGGGTTGCGCCCTGGCGCGCCACGGATACCATGACGCTGATCGTTTTTTTGCTTATTTTCGCCGCTGCTATTGCCTACCGGATATTGTAGGGGGCTGCCATGGAGCGTAATATCAAATTGATTATTGCTTATGACGGCGCAGCCTATGCGGGATGGCAGCGGCAGCCCGCGGCCCAGGGGATTAGCGTACAGCGCAAGCTGGAGCAGGCAATCGGCGATATTTTGGGGCATTCGGTGACACTGCATGGCGCGGGCCGCACCGACGCCGGTGTGCATGCCTGGGGGCAGGTGGCAGCTTTCCGCTGCGACCGGCCTCTGCCTGTTGGCAAAATGGCGGCGGTGATCAATAATTTGCTGCCGGAGGATATCCGGGTGCGCGAGGCATGGGAAGCGCCGCCGGGATTTCATCCCCGCTTCAGCCCCCATTTGACGACATACCGCTATCTGATTGAGCAGGGCAGCCGCTGCTCGCCCTTTGCCGGCCATTATAGCTGGCAGCTTGGCAATACGCTTGATATCGGACGGCTGCGGCGGGAGGCAGAGCTTTTGCTGGGCGAACATGATTTCCGTCATTTTACTTTGACCAAAGCGAGCGCGACCAATTTTGTGCGCCGCATCGAAAGCATCTCGATTTTCTGCCCAGCTCAGCCCGAGGGTTTGATGTTCCCCTGGCAGGAATTAGCGTCGCCGCTGGTGATCGACGTCGTCGGTAACGGTTTTTTATATAAGATGGTGCGGCTGATTGTGGCGCGTTTGGTGGCGGCGGGGCAGGGGCGTCTGCCTGAAGGAGCGCTTGGCGCATATCTTTTGGGCGAGGTCAAAGCCAATATCCCGCCCGCGCCGGCCTCCGGACTGTATCTGCAAGAAATTAGCTATGCGGAGCAGGCTTGATCGCGCAATTTATTCCTGGCGAATTTTTATCGTTTTTCTTGACAAGCGACAGCGCGGCAGCTATACTATATAAGTACGCCTATTGACTTCTGCCCCGTTGGCAATAGACGGACGCCAGCTATTGTTGTTTGTAATTTAAGGAGGGAACACACTTGGGTACTTTCATGGCCAAGCCCGCCGAGATCGAAAGAAAATGGTATGTGATCGACGCTGCCGGCAAACCGCTGGGCCGTATCGCCAGCGAAGCCGCGCGTTTGCTTCGTGGTAAGCATAAGCCGATTTTCACTCCCCATGTCGACACCGGCGATTTTGTGATAATCATCAATGCCGAGCAGGTTGTTCTGACCGGCAATAAACTAGATCAGAAGATATACTATCATCACTCAGGTTATCCGGGCGGCCTCAGGCAGGTCAAATACCGTGACCTGATGGCAAAAAGACCGGTGATGGTGATGGAAAAGGCCGTTAAAGGCATGATGCCGCATAATAGCCTCGGCCGCGCCTCCGCTAAGAAGCTCAAGGTTTACGCCGGCAGCGCTCATCCCCATGTCGCGCAAAAACCTGAAGTCTGGGAATTTTAGGAGAGGAGAAAATTAAGTGGCTGAAACAATGAAATTTTACGGTACCGGCAGACGCAAGAACGCTATCGCCAAGGTGTGGTTGACCCCGGGCAATGGCCAATTTGCCGTCAACAAAAGAGATCTAAGCGAATATTTCGGTAAAAAGACTTTAGAAATGATCGTCAAGCAGCCTTTGGAGCTGACCTCCACCTTGGATAAATACGATGTAACCGCCACAGTGCTGGGCGGCGGCAGCACCGGCCAGGCCGGCGCGGTACGCCATGGCATAGCCCGCGCTCTGGTGCAGGCAGACCCTGAGCTGCGCTCCTCTTTGAAAGTCGCGGGCTTCATCACCC
>JAAYYR010000062.1 GCA_012515255.1 Clostridia bacterium
AGGCCATTGCCGCCACCGCTGAATTGATGCCGACAAGCGATATCGCCGAGGCTTTGCGCTACGTGAAAGAGGAGCGGGAAATCAGCCTGATGCGCCAGGCCTGCGCTGCGACAGACCGGGTTTTTGCCGAGATCTGCGCTTATATCAAGCCGGGCATTACAGAAAAGGATTTGGCGCGGGAATTGCTTTATTGCATTATGAAGCAGGGCTGCGACGCCAGCTTCCCATCGATCGTCGCCGCCGGCCCCAATGGTTCGCTGCCCCATGCCATCCCCAGTGACCGGCGGATCAAAGAACATGAATTCATCACCATGGATTTTGGCTGCGCCTACGCCGGCTATCACGCGGATATGACCCGCACCGTGATTATTGGCCGGCCGAACGCGAAGCAAAAGGAAATCTACGGCATCGTACTGGCGGCCAAGCAAAGAGCGGAGGCGCTTATCCATGCCGGCCTCTCCGGCAGGGAAGTGGATGCCGCCGCCCGCGATTATATCGCGGAAAAGGGCTATGGCGGCAATTTCGGCCATGGCCTGGGGCATGGCGTGGGACTTGATATCCATGAAAGCCCGCGCCTCAATCAAAGCAGTGAGCAAATCTTGCGAAGCGGCTGCCTTGTAACGATAGAGCCGGGCATCTATCTGCCCGGCTGGGGCGGCTTGCGCATTGAGGACACGGTGCTCGTCACGGACAACGGTCATGAAAACCTCTTTACCTCGGAGCGGGAATTGATTTGCCTATAATATGATCTTGATATAGTAAAAGATAATCGCAATCCCTTATCTGGGGCGCGGGGCCGCTGATGCTCGCGGCGTAATTAAAAACGTAAGCGCTAAAATTATGTTAAAATATAACCCCGCTGTTTAGCGGGGTTATAATTATCGGGTGCGGCGATGGGAGGCGCATCCAGAGCGTCTAATCGGCTTTGCCGTCGCAGCCCAGCACATCCACCAGCTTATGTATGACCATTTGCTTGATGTTCTCTCGCGCCGGTTTCAGGTATTGGCGGGGATCGAAATGGTCGGGATGCTGTTTTAGATATTGGCGCACGGTTCCTGTCATCACTAATCTGAGATCTGAATCGATATTGACCTTGCATACAGCCATTTTCGCTGCTTGGCGCAGCATTTCTTCCGGTACGCCGATAGCGTCCGGCATCGCGCCGCCATTAGCATTGATCATCCGCACATAGTCCTGCATCACCGAGGAGGCGCCATGCAGTACGATGGGGAAGCCGGGCAGGCGGCGGCTGATTTCCTCGAGAATGTCGAAGCGCAGTTGCGGCTTGGTACCGGGCTTGAATTTATAGGCGCCATGGCTGGTGCCGATGGCGATGGCCAGCGAATCAACACCGGTGCGGCCGACAAATTCCTCCACCTCCTCGGGGCGCGTATATGAGGAGTCGGCTTCGGAGACATTGATGTCATCCTCAACGCCGGCCAGTCGGCCCAGTTCGCCCTCGACTACCACTCCATGGCTATGGGCATAATCCACCACCTGTTTGGTGAGACGGATATTCTCCTCAAAGGCCAAATGGCTGCCGTCGATCATCACCGAGGTGAAGCCGCCGTCCACGCAGTCGCGGCATAGCTCGAAGCTGTCGCCATGATCAAGATGCAGGCAGATCGGCAGATTGGTCTCGATAAGCGCCGCCTCCACCAGCTTCATCAAATAAGTATGGCTGGCGTATTTACGCGCCCCGGCGCTGACCTGTAAAATCAGCGGCGCACGCACTTCGGCCGCGGCCTCTGTAATGCCCTGAATAATTTCCATATTATTGACATTGAAAGCGCCGATAGCATAGCCTCCGGCATAGGCGCTGCGGAACATTTGTTCCGAGGTGACAAGCGGCATATTATGACCCCCTTTATGGTTATCCGGTACTGGAATTGTTTTGCTTAACTAAAAATTTATTCACCGTGGGCCCTGATTATCCTTTATCTTGATTTTATTGTATCCTTTTTATACGGCAACCTCGATATTTAGCGGAAAAAAGTTGCTATTTAGCCGTACAAGTGATACAATACCCCACGTTCAAATTTTGTCTTTTAAGGAGCAAGCATGTTGCAAGAAATCGCCCATATCCGAAATATCGCCATCGTCGCCCATGTTGATCACGGCAAGACGACCTTGGTGGATCAGATGTTGCACCAAAGCGGCATTTTCCGCAATAACCAGGCGGTGGCGGAGCGCGTTATGGACAGCAATGATTTAGAGCGCGAGAAAGGCATCACCATTCTCGCTAAAAATACCGCTATATTCCGCGGCGAGATCAAGATCAATATCGTCGATACCCCGGGGCATGCCGATTTTTCCGGCGAGGTGGAACGCATCCTCAAAATGGTCAACGGCGTTTTACTGCTTGTGGACGCCTTTGAGGGGCCTATGCCGCAGACCCGCTTTGTGCTGCGCAAGGCGCTGGAGCTGAATTTGCCGGTGATCATCGTCATCAATAAAACCGACAGGCCGGAGGCGCGGCCTCTGGACGCGGCCTTGGAGGCCCTGGAACTGCTGGAGGAGCTTGAAGCGGGGCAGGATCAGCTTAATAGCCCCATTATTTATTGCTCGGCCCGCCAGGGTACGGCGTCAAGGGAGCCGGAGCAGCCGGGGCAGGATCTCACGCCGCTTTTTGACGCTATCATCGACCATATCCCGCCGCCGCTCGCCGATGCGGAGCAGCCGCTGCAATTACTGATTTCCTCGATCGACTATAATAATTTTGTCGGGCGCATCGGGGTCGGCCGGGTCGAGCGGGGCGTTATCCACGCCGGAGAACAGGTGACAGTGGCTAATTATCATGACGCGCGCAGAATCTACCAGGGTAAGATCGGTAATCTTTTCGCTATCGAGGGCTTAAAGCGCGTGGAGATAGAATCAGGTTCCGCGGGCGATATCGTTTGCTTCAGCGGTATCGAGGATATCAATATCGGCGATACTATTTGCGCGACTGAGGCTGTTGAACCAATCGCTTTTATCGAGGTGGGCGAGCCAACGGTGGAGATGGTCTTTTCCGTCAATGACAGCCCCTTCGCCGGGCAGGAGGGCGAATACGTTACTTCGCGCCAACTGCGGGAGCGGCTGTTCCGCGAGTTGCTGCGCGATGTGTCGCTGCGCGTGCTAGAAACAGATACCACGGATGCCTTCCGCGTTTTGGGCCGGGGCGAAATGCATCTTTCTATCCTCATCGAAACTATGCGCCGCGAGGGCTATGAATTTTCGATATCGCC
>JAAYYR010000063.1 GCA_012515255.1 Clostridia bacterium
CAAGGATAAGCTTGAGCTGGCGCGGCGTGCTGGTGGCATTGTTTTTTTATGCCCTGTTTCTGGGCGGTTTCGCCTTGGGGAGCTTGTGGAGCCGCCCCCCTGTGGTCGTGGCGGCGATGCTGGGCAATGAGCCGGCCGCGGAAAACAGCATCCTGGTGCTGGCCAAGAAAAACAAGGCTGAGCAGCAAGACCCGCAGGCAGTAGTCTATTGCACCCATACCTCGGAAGAGTATTGCGGCCAAAAAAGGAAAAACGGCGTGCCGGGCGGGGTGCTGAGCGCGGCAGCCGCTCTCGCCGAGGAGCTGGAAGCCTGCGGCGTCAAGACGCTGCTGCTCGATGAGGTCTTTGACGCTCCGGATTGGAATTACGCTTATGCCAATTCATTGGCGGCCGTGGAAAAAGTCAAGAAGCAATACCCGGACATTGAGCTGTTCATCGATGTGCACCGCGATTCCGAGGTACCGGGGCTGGATACAAATTTTAGCGATGGCTCCGGCTCCTATGCCAAGATGATGATGATCATTGGCAGCGACGCGAATTTGCCCCATCCCGATTGGAAGAAAAATAAAAAATTCGCCGAAAAAGTCAATGCCGCCGTGGAGGCGGCAAAGCCCGGCCTGATGCGCGATCCGCGTATCTATAATGGCCGCTATAATCAGCATATCGGCAATAAGGCTTTTTTGGTGGAGGTCGGCTCTACGGCCAATAGCGTGGAGCAGGCGCAAAATTCCGCCCGCATCCTGGCGGGCGCTATCGCGTCCTCGCTCTAGTGCGGCCCTAATTGCAAACCGCCCGCTTGGCGGGCGGTTTTACGCTGTCCGCCGCCGCTCAGCGGCCGCATAGCTTGCCCGCCCCCCAAAGCGAGCCGTAAATCAGCGGCTGATGCAGGATATAGATTAACAGGGCATGGCGGCCCAGCCATAGAAAAGGCCGCGCAGCTCTGCCGCCGCGGCCGGGGAAAAGGCTGCGCTTATCGCGGTAGAGCAGGCCGCCTAAAGCGGCGCCGAGCAAAAACCAGCCCAGATAGGGGATGAGCGGGAAATAATCGGCGGTATAGAAAGCCCGGTTCCAGCCAAGGATAAAGCCGGCGAAATTACCGTCCGCCCAGGATGGGGCGGGCAGCAGGGAGCGCAGCAGGATGGCCAGGCCCAGCAACAGCGGCTGCAGCGGGCCGCGGCGCTATAGCGCGGCATAGACAAGTATGGACAAGGCCAGCAAGTGGAGTATGCCGAAGCTGATCAGGAATTGCTGCCGTCCGAGCGCCAGATCAAGCAAGGCGGTAGCCGCGGTCAAGCCTAAGGCCACGGCGAGCAGCTTTAGACCGCGCCGCATATTGGAGCGGGAAAGCGAGCAAGAGATGCCGCAGCCGCCGATAAAGCCCGCCAAAACAAGCAGGCGCAAAATAAGGCGCAGCGGATGCGGCCAATATACATGCGCGGCAAAAAGGCTGAGGTGATAAATCAGGCCGCCTTCTGTCGCGCCGAACCATTGATCCGCAAAGACGAATCCCAGGTCGAACAGGAGATGATCCAAGACCATCAAGGCGACGCAGACGCCGCGCAGCATATCCAGTTCCCAGATCCGCCCGGCAGCGGGGGAGGCTGACGCCGCCCTGCCGGACAGAGTTTCGCGGCGCTTATTCATGGCGTTATCTTAACATATTTTTATGACAAATACCAGATTATATGGTATAATGGGCGCACGCCGGATAAGGGTGGTTTGCGGCTATGAGCTGCGTGCGGGGGCAAAAGCCTTCGGCAAAAATCATCGCTTGTACGGGGCTTGCCACGGCAGTGGCCGCCATGCGGGTGCCGGGGCCTTTGGCCTTTGCTTTCGGTGTTTGGCCATTTGTGGTATAATATAGTTTAAGCTGAACTTGGAGGACAATTTTTTGGCGAAAATGGAAAAGGGCTTTGTGATCAAGGCCGCGGCCCTGCTGATGCTGATTCAAATCCTCTCCCGGCTCTTGGGATACGCCCGCAACATGGCTTTATCTAATCTCTTTGGCCAAAGCTATGAGACCGACGCTTTTTTTGCCGCTTTTTCCATCCCCGATTTTATTTATAATATCTTGATCGGCGGCGCTATCACTGCCGCCTTTATCCCGGTTTTCTCCTCTTATCTGGCTAAAGACCGGCCTGAGCAGGCTTGGCGCACCGGCTCTGTTTTCAGCAGCTGGGTGCTGCTGCTGATGGCTGTTTTGCTTATGCTCAGCTTTATGTTTACCGAGCCGCTGATGCGCGTTTTGACCCAGTTTAGCCCGGAGCAGATGGCGCTGCCGGTGGCGCTGGCGCGTATCACCATGGTGCAGGCGCTGTTTATGGCCTTGTCGGCTCTTGCTACCGGCGTGCTGCAATCGCATCAGCATTTCACATGGCCGGCAATCGGCGTGCTGCTCTATAATGTCTTTATCCTTGTTTTCGGCATCTTGCTGATCCGGCCGATTGAGGCTTTGTGGCCGGGCTATGGCGTAGCCAGCTTCTCAGTAGGCGTGGTTATCGGTTCTTTTGCCACGCTGGCGGTGCAAATCCCGACCCTGGTCAAAAAAGGCTTTCATTACCGCTTTTCGCTGGATACGCGTAATGAGGGCTTCCGCCGCATGATCCGCCTGATTCTTCCGGTGATGATCGGCCTTTCTGTCTCGCAGATCAATATGCTGGTCACGCAGTATCTGGCCACCGGTCTTGAATCCGGCTATTTTACGGCGATGAAAAACGCTTACAGCCTGATGCAGTTGCCGGTGGGCGTCTTTGCCGCTTCGATCGCAGTCGCTATTTTCCCCACCATGACCGCCCAGGCGGCGGCGGGCGATTATCCGGAACTGAAGCGCAGCATGTCTATGGGTTTACGCACCAGTTTTTATGTCACGGTACCCGCCGCTGTGGGCATGATCGTCCTGCGCGAGCCAATCGTCCGCCTATTGTTTGAGTTCTCGGAAGATTTTACGGCCGCCGATACCGTAATCGTGGCTCAGGCGCTGCTTTACTATTGCATCGGCCTTGCAGCCTACGGCGCGATCCTCATTTTGCTGCGCGGCTTCTACGCTATTCAAAATACGCTGATGCCTCTTTTAATCAGCTTTGCGGCCATCGCGCTCAATGTTGTTCTTTCGCTGGCGCTCGTCGGGCCGCTTGGCCATCGCGGCCTGGCGCTCGCTTATTCCCTGGCCGGCATCGGTCAATGCCTGCTGCTGATTTATTTCCTCCGCCGCAAAATCGGCCCCATGGGTTTGAAAGGGCTTTCCCGTACCGGCCTGCAACTGCTTTTTGCCTGCAGCGCCATGGCGCTCGCCGTCTGGGGCGCGGCAGAGCTGTCCGCCGCCGTCTTGAGTATCGCCGGCAAGCTTGGCCAATTGCTGCAGGTAATTCTCTCGATTATCGTGGGCATCGCGGTGTATTTCTTTGTCACCGGCTGGATGCATATGGAGGAATTCACGCTGGCGCGTAATTTGCTCAAAAGGCGGCTGCACCGCAAAAGGGCCGCGGCAAGCAGGCAATAGGCCTAATAACTTAAAATAATCAAGCTCAGATAGCCGAGGTTTGTAATGGACAAGCAACTAATACGCAATTTCTGCATTATCGCCCATATCGATCATGGCAAAAGCACGCTCGCCGACCGGCTGCTGGAATTCACCGGCGCGGTGGCCGGCCGCGATATGAGCAAGCAATTACTGGATTCGATGGAACTGGAGCAAGAGCGGGGCATCACGATTAAGCTCAAAGCTGTCCGCCTTGCGTATGAGGCGGACGACGGACAGACTTATCAGCTCAATCTAATCGATACGCCGGGTCATGTCGACTTTAACTACGAGGTATCGCGCTCGCTTGCCGCCTGCGAGGGGGCTTTACTGGTGGTGGACGCGGCCCAGGGCATCGAGGCCCAGACACTGGCCAATGTCTATCTGGCCTTGGAGCATGATTTGGAAATCATCCCCGTGATCAATAAAATTGATTTGCCCGGCGCAGACCCGGAAGGGGTGCGCCATGAAATAGAAGAAGTGATCGGCCTTGATTGCGCGGCGGCGATTCTGGCCTCGGCCAAAACCGGCGTCGGCACCAAGGAAATATTGGAGGCGATCGTCAATCTGGTGCCGCCGCCCAAGGGCGAGGCTGCGCAGCCGCTTTCCGCTTTGATCTTTGACTCCTTTTATGATAGCTATCGCGGCGTCATTCCCTGCGTGCGGGTGATGGACGGTCAAATCGCTAAAGGGATGACGGCGAAGATGTTCGGCTCGGGGAAAAGCGTTGAAGTGACCGAGGTCGGCGTATTTACGCCGGCGGCGCGCCAGGTGGAAAGCCTAGCAGCGGGTGAGGTCGGCTATTTTGCCGCTGCCATCCGCAATGTGCGCGACGCCCAGGTGGGCGATACGGTGACTGACGCCGCCCGCCCCGCGGCCGTGCCTTTGCCGGGTTACCGTCCCGCGACCTCTATGGTTTATTGCGGCCTGTATCCGGTGGAGAACAATGACTATAATGACTTAAAAGACGCGCTGGAGAAATTGCAATTGAACGACGCGGCGCTGCATTATGAGCCGGAGAATTCAATGGCGCTTGGCCTTGGCTTCCGCTGCGGCTTTCTCGGCCTGCTGCATATGGAGATTGTTAAAGAGCGCCTGGAGCGGGAATATGATCTCGATTTGCTGATTACCGCGCCCTCGGTTAATTACCGCGCCACGCATGCTTCGGGCGAGGTGCTGAACGTGGATAACCCGGTCAATTTGCCGCCGGCGCAGGAGCTGCTGCTGATCGAGGAGCCTTATGTCAAGGCCACCATCATGTGCCCGGCGGAGTTTATCGGCGCGGTGATGGAGATTGCCCGCGAGCGGCGCGGCGATTTCGTTAATATGGAATATATCACGCCCACCCGCGTGATGATGATTTATGATCTGCCCTTGGCTGAAATTATTTACGACTTTTTCGACCAACTGAAATCACGTACCCGCGGTTATGCCTCGCTCGACTATGAGCTGATCGGCTATAAGCCGGGCGATCTGGTCAAGCTGGATATCCTGGTCGTGGGCGAGGTGGTGGACGCGCTCTCCAGCATCGTCCATAAAGACAAGGCTTATTATCGGGGCCGGGCGCTTGTGCATAAATTGCGCGGCCTGATTCCGCGCCAGATGTTCGAGGTACCGGTGCAGGCGGCGCTCGGCAATAAGGTGATCGCGCGCGAGAATATTGCCGCTCTGCGTAAGGATGTGCTGGCTAAATGCTATGGCGGCGATATCAGCCGCAAGAGAAAGCTGCTCGAGAAGCAAAAAGAAGGCAAGAAACGGATGAAGCAGGTCGGTAATGTGGAAATACCGCAGGAAGCTTTTATGGCGGTATTGGAGATCAAGGACAAGGACTGATACATCAGGCAGCACCTAAATTATGCCGCGCCCCCCATAGATGGCGGGCGTAGCAGATGCTTTGGCATGCCGTCCGGCGGCCCGTGCGCCGGCCCGGCCTGCTGAGGGCGGCCAGGGCCGCGGCGAACAATTTGGCGTAGAAAAGGCGGTGTGAGGATGAACGTACTTTTTTTGCTGACCCCGAAATCAGACGTAGCTTATGTGTATAGCGACAATACCCTGCGTCAAGTGCTGGAAAAAATGGAGCATCACCGTTATACCGCGATCCCGGTCATCAACCGCGACGGCAATTATGTCGCCACCTTAACAGAGGGCGATTTGCTGTGGCTGATCAAAAATCGCTATGGGCTGGATTTTACCGCCGCGGAACAGGCCAGGGTAGAGGATATTCCCCATCATAGCAATAATCAGCCCCTGCCGGTGTCCACGGATTTGAATGATATAGTTCAGCTGGCGCTAAACCAGAATTTTGTGCCCCTGGTGGATGACCGGGGCATTTTTATCGGTATTATCACCCGTAAAAACATCATTAGCTACTTTCAGCAGCAGTTCAGCGCGCTGCAAGCGGAGGCCGAAGCGGGCAAAGAAGAATAGGCCGCATCAGGCGGCAAAGGGGGTAAGGATATGGATAAAAGCCATCTTGCTTTACTCTGCGATTATTATGAGCTGACCATGATGAACGGTTATTATCTGACCGGCCTGCGTGATCAGATTACTTATTTCGATGTTTTTTTCCGCTCCGTGCCGGATCGGGGCGGCTATGCCATTTTTGCCGGTCTCGCCGAGGTGATTGATTATATTCAGAACCTGCGCTTTGACGCGGAGGATATTGATTTCCTGCGCGGCAAAGGCATATTCAGCGAGGATTTTTTGCGCTACCTTCAACAATTCCGCTTTAGCGGCGATCTGTGGGCCGTCCCTGAGGGCACGCCGGTTTTCCCGAATGAGCCGCTGCTCACGGTGCGCGCTCCGGCGCCGGAAGCGCAATTGCTGGAGACATATCTGCTGCTCGCCATTAATCATCAATCCCTGATCGCCACCAAGGCCAGCCGCATTGCCCGGGCCGCGCAAGGCCGGGCGGTGCTGGAATTTGGCGCTCGGCGCGCTCATGGCGCCCATGCGGCGGTCGACGGCGCCCGCGCCGCTTTTATCGGCGGCTGCCAAGGCACTTCCTGCACCTTAAGCGACGCCCTTTACGGGGTTCCTGCCGGCGGCACCATGGCTCATAGCTGGGTGCAAATGTTTGAAAGCGAATACGAGGCTTTCCGCACCTACTGCGAATTATATCCCAACAATGTCACGCTGCTCGTCGACACCTATGATACGCTTAAAAGCGGCGTGCCCAATGCCATCCGCGCTTTCCGCGACGTACTGCTGCCCCAGGGGATAACAGACTGCGCCATCAGGCTTGATTCCGGCGACCTGGCCTTTATTTCCCGCGAGGCGCGGGCCATGCTGGACGCGGCGGGACTGACGGGCTGCAAGATCGCCGCCTCCAATGCGCTGGACGAATGGCTGATTCGCGACCTGCTCAGCCAGGGGGCCTGTCTTGATATCTTCGGCGTGGGCGAGCGGCTGATCACAGCCCGCTCCGAGCCGGTGTTCAGCGGCGTTTATAAGCTTGTGGCCATAGAGGACGCAGCAGGACGCATCCAGCCGAAAATCAAAATTTCTGATAATGAGGTGAAAATCCTCAATCCGCATTTTAAAAAGATTTTCCGCATCTATGACCGGGATAGCGGCAAAGCGTTGGCTGATCAGCTATGCTTGCATGATGAGGAGATCGCGACCGACAGGCCGCTGACCATCTTTGACCCCCAGGCCACCTGGAAGCATAAGACGCTGCGGCATTTCACCGTGCGCGAGTTGCTGCAGCCGGTGTTCAGGAGCGGCGGGCTCGTGTATGAGCAGCCGCCGTTGGCGCAAATTCGCGACTATTGCGCCGCGCAATTGGCGACGCTATGGGAGGAGACCAAGCGCTTCAAAAACCCGCATCGCTATTATGTTGACCTCTCGCAGCGCCTGTGGCGGATCCGCGATGATTTGCTGCGGCAAAATGGCCGCGCAGATATGGCAAGACAGGTCAGCGAGCCAAAATAGACGGTATAGCGTCGTTGGGCAAGGATAAGGAGTGAGAGCATGATAGATGCGCAAGCTTTCTTTCAACCGCGGGGCGTCGCGGTATTTGGCAGCATGAGCCCCGGCAAACTGGGCGCTATCCTGGTCGGACGGCTGCTG
>JAAYYR010000064.1 GCA_012515255.1 Clostridia bacterium
CAACTACCAGTTAATTGTTCCCAATAGCGCCATGCGCTCCGACAGCAACGGTGATTTTATCCTCATTGTGGAGGCCAAAAGCACGCCGCTTGGCACCCGCTATATTGCCCGCCGCACTGACGTCCAGGTTCTTGATAAAGACGATACCAACACCGCCGTCAGCGGCGGCCTAGCCGGCTGGGAATATGTGATCACCACCTCAAGCAAGCCGCTCAACCCCGGCGACCAGGTGCGCCTGGTCGACCAATAAGCCGCCAATCCGCGTCGCAGTCCCGCTGAGGAGAAAAAACTGTGAAAACAGCTAAGCCCAAAAGAATAAATTGGTGCAACTGGCGGATCACGCAAAAAATCATTGATTATGATTGGCAGCGGCTGCATCCGCGCAATCTGCGCCATATGAAAATAAGCTGGCGCAAACCACGTCTGCGGCGCCGCGATCTGATCTGGCTGATTATCTGCGCTCTGCTGCTGATTCTGCTTGGCCTGTGCGCCCTCGCCTACCGGCATACGGCAAATCTGCTGCCGGCCGAAGACATGGCCAGCCGCTGGGCCGGCGCAAGTGAGGAACGCTTTACGCAGATTTCCTGCTTTTTTGAGCGGGATGAAGCGCCGACCGTCGAGCAATTGCTGCAATTTGGCCGGGAGGTAGACCAGGCCCTGCTGGACGCATCGCTTGAGGCTGCGGAAGGCGGCCGCCTGTGGACTTACGCATACTCGGCTCGGGACGACAAAATCAGCGTTAGCGGCGACCACGGGGCCGCAGACGCCGCGGCCTTCGGCATCGCCGGCGACTATTTCCTTTTCCATCCGCTGCGTCTGCTTGATGGCAGCTACATCAGCGCCGCCGATTTGATGGACGACCGGGTGGTCCTGGATGAAGAATTGGCCTGGCGCACATATGGCTCCGCCGACTTGGCGGGACTAAGCGTCACCATCAATGATAAGCCCTATTTGATCGCCGGGGTGATCTCCCGCGAACAGGACCGCTATAATAGCCTCACTTATCCCACAATCCCTACCATCTATATGTCCTATTCGGCTTTCACGAAGATCAGCGAAGCGCCCGTCTCCAGCTATCAAATCGTGCTTCCTGACCCGATCTCGGGATTTGGCTATAATCTGATCAAAGAAAAATTTCCGCTTGGCGATCATGGCGAGGCGGTGGAAAACAGCGGTCGCTTTTCCTGGGGGGCTGTCGCCAATACGCTGCTGAATTATGCCGAGCGCACGATCAAGGATAATGAAATTGCCTACCCGTACTGGGAAAACGCGGCGCGGCTGGCGGAAAACCATCTCTCAGTACTGCTTGTGCTTAGCTGTTTGCTGGCTCTTTTCCCGGCCGGTTCGCTTATCTATTTGATCGTCAAGGAGATAAAACATGTCAAGCATCACCTTAAAAAACCTCGTCAAAATATATGAAGGCAATGTGCTGGCGGTGGATGATTTGTCGATGGCGATTGCCGATCGGGAATTCATCGTCCTCGTCGGCCCCTCCGGCTGCGGCAAATCAACTGTGCTGCGCATGATCGCCGGCCTGGAGGAAGTGACGGCCGGCGAGCTGTATATCGGCGATAAGCTCATGAATGATGTGCCGCCGCGCGACCGAGATATCGCCATGGTCTTTCAAAATTACGCGCTTTACCCCCATATGACCACCTATAAAAACATGGCCTTTGGCCTGGAAAACCGTAAAATACCCAAAGACATTATCGACACCAAGGTCCGGACGGCGGCAAAAATACTTAATATCGAGGATATCCTTAACCGCAAGCCCAAAGCCATGAGCGGCGGCCAGCGCCAACGCGTGGCCTTAGGCCGCGCTATTGTGCGCGAGCCCGCGGTATTCCTGCTGGACGAGCCTTTATCCAATCTCGACGCCAAGCTGCGTACCGTCACGCGCACGGAGATCATCAAGCTGCATAAGCGGCTTGGCGCCACCTTTGTCTATGTCACCCATGACCAGGTGGAGGCGATGACCATGGGCGACCGCATCGTGGTGATGAAAGACGGCCGGGCGCAGCAAATCGGCACGCCGGAGGAGGTCTATCATCAACCGGCCAATATCTTTGTCGCCGGTTTTATCGGCACGCCGCCGATGAATTTTCTTAAAGCGCGCGTCGGCCTGGATGAACAGGGCTATTTCCTGCAAATCGATGAGACGAAGATCCATCTCCCCCACCCCAGGCAAAGCCTGACGGATTATCTGGGCCAGACGCTGATTCTGGGCATCCGGCCCGACAATATCGATATCGGCATCACCGGCCTGCCAGCCAAGGTGGAAGTGGCGGAGGCGCTAGGCGGCGAGACGCATATCTACCTGGATTATCGAGGCGAAAAGCTGATCGCCAAAGAGCAGGGCAGCGTCAATGTGCAGGTGGACGATTTGGTGCGGCTCTATTTCGCCGAGGACGCCATCCACCTCTTTGACCCGGACAGCGGTAATAATATCGCCGCCGCACAATAGCATATCCGCTCAAGATAAATATAAAAAAGCCCTTGCCATAAGCAGGGGCTTTTTCTTTAATTCCCCCAAGCGGGCGCGAGCAGGCGGCCTTCTAAGACAATAAGTAATTTCGCTAAATTTCCGCGGCAGACAGACACCACTCCAGGGCCTGCTACATATTATGGCTGGTATAAAGGGGGATTTTCTATGCAAGGTATGCCGGACATCCTGGGTATGTTAAGCGGCCTCGGCGGTTTGGGCGGCGGTTTGGGCGGCGGTTTAGGCGGCCTCGGCGGCCTCGGCGGCTTAGGCGGCTTAGGCGGCTTGGCGGGGCTGGGCGGTTTGGGCGGCGGCGGCAAAGATCCACTGGCCGCTATCGGTATGATTAGCACGCTGGCGAATCTTGG
>JAAYYR010000065.1 GCA_012515255.1 Clostridia bacterium
AGACCAAAGCGCGAATAAAAGATGAAAGGGAAACAAAAGGATGGTAATGATCCTGGCCATAGAATCCAGTTGTGATGAAACAGCGGCGGCTATCGTCAGCGATGGTTATGAGGTGCGCTCGAATATCATCGCCAGCCAAATCCCGGTGCATCGCGTCTATGGCGGCGTAGTGCCGGAGCTGGCCAGCCGCCATCATTTGCAGGCCATCGTGCCTGTGGTGGCGGAGGCGCTGGAGCAAGCGGGCGTCGCTTTTGCCGATTTGGACGCGGTGGCGGTGGCTTATGGCCCGGGCCTGGTCGGCTCCTTGCTGGTCGGCGTCTCTTATGCCAAGGCCCTGGCTTTGGCCCTGAGGCTGCCGCTGATCGCGGTACATCATTGGCAGGGCCATCTGCGCGCTATTGCCATCGAGCATCAGCTGGCATATCCTTATCTGGCGCTTGTCGTCTCCGGCAGCCATAGCGGCTTGCTGCGGGTAGAGGAGACAGGCGGGCAATTGCTGGGCTGCTCGCGCGATGACGCGGCAGGGGAGGCTTTCGACAAGATCGCCCGCGCTCTTGACCTGCCTTATCCCGGCGGCCCGGAGATCGAGCGGGCGGGGAAGCACGGCGACCCCCGGGCCGTGGCTTTTCCCCGCTCCTGGCTGCCCGGCAGCGATGATTTCAGCTTCAGCGGTCTCAAAACCGCGGTGCTGGAGCATTTGCGGCGGCGCGGCGGCGCGGAGCTAAAGCCCCAAGAGCTGGCTGATATCGCCGCCTCGGCAGAGGAGGCAATCTGCGATGTGCTGTCTGGCAAAGCGGTGGCCGCGGCGCAGAGGGAGGGCCTGCCAATGATTGCCCTCGTGGGTGGCGTGGCTGCCAATGGCAGATTGCGGCGCTTATTGCGGCAGCGGGCTAAACAGGCGGGCATCGGCGTGGTCTGGCCGGCGCCCGTTTATTGCACCGACAATGCGGCCATGATTGGCGCCGCAGCCCTGGATCAATACACACAAGGCGATTTTGCTGATTTATACCTGAACGCCGAGCCAAGAGTGTAAAAAAATGCCATAAACTCTAGTAATAATTATTATGTTATGTTATAATAGTTAGCGCTAACCTAGGACTTACGAGTACAGGGGTTATGGAAATCCTCTTTTCCTCTCGCAAGCCGTCTAGGAGGGGTTATTAATATTCCGGGGATTTTCGCCTATTTGCCCGGGATATTTATCCGCGCCACTCATTACGACATAGCTGTGTATTTGCCAAAATAAATCCAGGTGGGGGCGATTGTCATGACTTATCAGCTTATTATTAAAAATGCTAATTATTATGCCCATCATGCCTTTTTCAGCGGCGATATTATTGTGGAAAATGGCAAGATAGCCATGATCACGCAAGACAGCAGCGGCTGGGAAGCCGAGAGGGTAATCGACGCCCGGGGTTTGACTGTGCTGCCCGGTATTATTGACTCGCATGTCCATTTTCGTGAACCGGGGCGGCCGGACCGCGAGGATTTTTATACCGGTTCCTGCGCCGCGGCAGCAGGCGGCGTCACCACTTTTTGCGAGATGCCCCTGGCCTGTCCGCCGCCGAATAATCCGGCCAATCTGCAACAGCGCATCGCCCTTGGCGAAGAAAAATCGCTCGTGGATTTTGCCATGTTTGGCGCGGCCGGCTATGAGAATACCGATCAGTTTTCCGCTTTGCTTGATCTGGGCGCAGTGGCGTTCAAGACTTTTCTCCATCCGGCTCCCGCAGGCCGGGAAGCGGAATTCGACGGCTTGACCGTTGGCGACGACGGTCAGCTTTTCCTCATGCTGGAGCAGGGGGCCAAAAGCGGCGGCCGCTTTTTTTTCCATTGTGAAAACGCCTCGCTGATTGCCGCTTTAGAACAAAAGCTGCATGCGCAGGGCCAGGAGGGCAATGATTTCCATTATCTATCCCGCCCCTCCATAGCCGAGGTGGAAAGCGTGGAGAAAATATTGCGCTTCGCCCGCGCGACCGGCTGCCCGGTGGGCATTGTGCATATCACGGTGCCGGAAGCCTGCGAGCTGGTAAAACAGGCGCAGGCGGAGGGCGTGGACGTGATTGCCGAGACTTGCTTCCATTATTTGGTATATAATCACCGCCATATCGACGCCTACGGCCCTTATGCCAAATGCAATCCGCCGCTGCGCAGCGAAGCCGAGATGGAGCGTCTTTGGGATTATGTCAAAGACGGCACTATCATGATGATCGGCTCGGATCACGCGCCCTTTATCCCTGAGGAAAAAAGTATTGGCCTTGACGGCGGCATCTGGAAGGCTTATTCCGGTATGCCGGCGATCGAGGTTTTGCTGCCGATTTTATTGGACCAGGCGCATCGCGGCCGGCTGACGCTGGAGCAGCTTGTGCCGCTGCTTACGGAAAATACCGCCCGCGCCCATGGTCTGTTCCCACGCAAAGGCCTGATTCAGGTCGGCGCTGACGCCGACTTTGCCATTGTCGATCTGCAGCGCTCATATACATTGCGCATCGCTGATATGTACTCGAAGGCCAAGGCGATCAATAAGCTGTTTGACGGAACGAAAGTACAGGGTAAACCGGTCTATACTATCGTGCGCGGCCGGGTATTGATGCAAGACGGGCAGGTTGACCTGGCTGCCCGCGGCTATGGCCGTTATGTGCCGGCCATCAGGTAGCATGATGACGGAGACGCCGGTCGAAACCGCTGTGATCCTGGCGGGCGAAGCGCCGCAAGGTCTGGCCCAAGCCGTTTTACTCCGGCTGGCGGCTGAATGCCCGCGACCGTTTTTCCTTGCCGCGGACGGCGGCGCGCTGCATTTGGCAAAGCTCGGCCTGGCGCCTGATCTGATCATCGGCGATAATGACAGCGCCCCGCCGCAGCTTTTGCCGCAAGTGCCGCGGCAGGTTTATCCGCGGGCTAAGGATTTTAGCGACGGCGAGGCCGCCTATGACTTTGCCCTTTGCCGCGGTCAGGGCCGTATTGCCGTCTTTGCCGCCCTGGGCGGTCGCATGGACCATTGTTTGGCTAATCTATTTTTGCCATTGCGCCGGCCGGAACAAGCCGAGCGCTTCGTCCTTTATGGCGCTGACTGCCGGGCCATATACAGCCAAGGCAGAGCCTGTATCGAGGGGCAGCCGGGGGATCGGATCAGCGTACTGCCTTTAACGCCCCAATTACGCGGTTTGACCCTTGACGGACTGGTTTATCCGCTCAGCGAATTCGATCTTATTGCCGGCAGCAGCCTGGCCATATGCAATGAGATGGCCGCATCCCGCTGCGAGATACGCCATTGTGAGGGGCTGGCAATTATTTTTCATTATCCTCTTGGGGGGATTTTAAATAAACCATAAGGAGCAGGCGATGAGGTTAGAAAGCGCATTAAATGAAAATAAGCTGTGGGGGCTTTGTTTCCCCCATTTGTACGAGCAATCGATCCGCGAAGGTTCATATATCATACACTGCGAGGAAACACTGCTTAAAGCCATAACGGAAAACGGCGGCGGTAAAACCATGTTGGAGCGTGCTTTTTCCCGCTTGGATATGTCCATGGCCTGCTTATGGCCGCAAGTCAGCTATTTGTTCAGCACGGATCTGTTTCAGCATCGGCTGGCGGCCGCCACCGACTTATTGCGGGCCGCCCAATTCGGCGACAGCGAGCAAGAGCTGTTAGTGGCTCTGGGCGCGGAAATAGCCGCGGCTCTCGATGCGCTGGAATATTTGCTGGCAGGCGAACAAGCGGAGAGTTCCCTGCGGGCCGCCGAAGACCCGGCAAATGTCTAGACCGCGAGTCCTGCTGGTCGGCGTCAATGCCCGTAGCATTCAGGCTAATCCGGCGCTGTACAGCCTGCGGCGGGCGGCCGCGCGGCAAGGCATGGGCGATATGCTGCGTATATATGAATACGCCCTGCATACGCCGCATCAACAGATCCTGGCGGAGCTATATGAAGCTCAGCCGGATATTATCGCTTTTTCCCTTTATGTATGGAATGCGCGCATGATTATCTCGCTGATCGGCGATCTGCGCAGGGTGATGCCGCGGCTGAAAATCATCGCCGGCGGGCCGGAAGCCACTGCCCGCGGCAGCCATTATCTGCGCCATTTGCCGGCGGACGCCATCTGTATCGGCGAGGGCGAGGAGAGCTTTTGCGCTTGGCTTTGCGCCTTGGCTGAGCGGGGGCTTTCCGCTGCCGGCGATCAGCCCTTGCCTGTGACGCCCGGCTTTTTGGTCGCCGGAGCCGAGGAATCTTACTGCCCCGCGCCACTGCCGGATATGGCGGCCCTGTCTTTCCCCTATGACGAGGAAACAGCGGCATATTTACGCGGTCAGGCCAAGCTCGTCTATTATGAAGCGAGCCGCGGCTGCCCCCATCACTGCAGTTTTTGCGCCTCGGCTAGACAAAAATTGCGCGAGCGCCCCCTGGAGCTGGTTTTTCCCGAATTGGCACGGCTGGCTGAAATCGGCGGCCAGATCAAATTTATCGACCGCACTTTCAATGCCGACCCGGGGCGGGCCATTGTTATCACCCGGGAAATTTTACGCCTGCACCGGCAGGGCTTGAGCTGGCATTTCGAGGTCTCACCCTTTGATTTGCCCGAGGAATTGCTGGCGCTATGGTGCGACGCGCCAAAGGGTTATTTTCACCTGGAGATCGGCGTTCAGACCTTGACCCCGGCGGCGCTGCGGGCCGTGGGAAGGCGAGGAGAGTGGTCGGCGGCGGAGCCTCAGGTGCGGCGGCTGATCAACAGCCGGGGCAGCCATGTACATCTTGATTTGATTGCCGGGCTGCCGGGGGATACCCGGCGCGGCTTTGAACAGTCATTTCACCGCCTGCATCAGCTAAACGCCGATTATTTACAGTTTGGCTTTTTGAAAGTACTGCCCGGTTCGCCGCTGGCGGGCCAGGCGGCAGAGCTGGGATTGATCTTTAGCGGTGAGCCGCCTTATCAGGTGCTGGCCACGCCGGATATGAGCCCGGCCGATCTTTTTGCGCTGCACCGGGCGGAAAGAGCATTTAACGCGCTGTATAATAAAACCCGGGATTTCCGCGATAGCCTGCTTGATTTGGCGGAGCAAAGCGGCAATGCCTTGCGCATTTATGATCGCGCCGCCGATTTGATGCAATGGCGCGGGCTCAACCGGGGCGAGGCAGCGGCTTTAGTGCAGCGTTTAGCAAATGAGAACAGCGGCCGCGAATGATGGCGGCTGTTCGACCAGTGGCGGTTTGACCGTCCAATTATCGGGGATTATGGCCCGATCAAAGGAGACCCAAAAATGAAAGATCAGGTAATGCAGGCATTATATAATTCTCTATTCGGCGGAAAAAGCGGCGAGCTGTACACGGTAATCGAGGGGCCGCAAGCCGGCGCCAAGGCCTATTTTGGCAGTGAGAGCGCTTGCTCCCAGCCGCAGTTGGCCGAGTGCTTCGCCGCATTGCGGCAAAACCGGCCGGCATCCGGCGAGATCGTAAAAACCGAGCTAGGGCCGGTATTCTGCGAACAGGTCAAACCGCTGCCGCGGCTATGCATCTGCGGCGGCGGCCATATTTCCCTGCCCTTGTCGCAGATTAGCGTTTTGCTCGGTTTTTCGGTCACCGTGATCGACGACCGCGAGGAATTTGCCAATGCCGAACGCTTTCCTTGGGCCGATGAGGTGCTTTGCGGCGATTTTCCCGGCTGCATCGGGCGTTTTCAGGGCGGCGAGAACGATTATTATGTCGTGGTGACGCGCGGCCATGCCCATGACCGCCATTGCCTG
>JAAYYR010000066.1 GCA_012515255.1 Clostridia bacterium
CGGTCATCTTGTGATCGCTCAATCGCTGCTCGGGATTAGCGGCGATGTTTTAGTTTTTGATATTTTTGTGCATCTTGGCACCTTGGTCGCGGTCTTTATCGCTTTTTGGCAGGATATACTCGCTTTGCTCAAACGGCCTTGGTGCCGCTTTACCCTTTTGATTATTATTGCCTGCATACCGGCTGCGCTTATCGGTCTTTTTCTCGATGATTTGATCGCGCCCCTGTTCAGCTCTGTCGTCGCCGTTGCGATAGCGCTGGTGATAACAGGCGTCTTGTTGATGATCAGCGACCGTTTTGACGGGCGTAAAGCTATTGCCGATATGACGTATATGGATGCAGCGGCAATTGGTCTATTTCAGGGCTTCGCCATTGTTCCCGGCCTGTCCCGCAGCGGCTCCACGATTTTTGGCGCTTTGCTTTGCGGCTTGAAGCGCGCCGACGCGGCCCGCTTTTCTTTCATTATCTCCATACCGGTAATTCTTGGCGCGGCGGGTAAAGAAATTATCGGGTCGGTTCATGCAGGTATGGATTTAATCACACTGCCGTATTTTGTCGGCTCTTTTGTGGCGGCGATTACAGGGTATATAGCAATTCGTGTTTTTCTTAAATTACTAGCCAAAAAACAGATGCGCTTTTTCTCTTATTATGTGTGGCTGATCGCGGCTATTGTATTCATAAGCAGGATTTTTATGTAAAATCTTGAAATATATAAAGTTAATATGGACTTAGGAGAAAAGGCATGGCTGCAAAAAGGAGAAAAAAAAGGAGCAATAGCGGCGCTAAATCAACTGCGTCAAACCGCCGGCGGCCTGCTGTCAAAAGTGAGCAGGAATTAAACCGCGATAAGGAGATCACCGGAATCATCTTAATCGCTATATCTATCTTGCTCTTGCTCAGCTTCTTATTCGCTCCGGAGCAGGATACAGCGGAGATCAGCGCTTTTGGCATTGTAAGCCTCTACCTGATTAAAACCCTGCGTTTTTTGGCCGGACATGGCGCGGTCATGCTGCCCATTTTTTTGCTCATATTTGGCATTTTAGTCTGTATTGGCCGTAATCAACAGAATAGCCGTGGCCGCCTAGCCGGCCTGACATTGATTTTTCTTAGCGTTTTAGGGTTTATCCATCTCAATCAGCAGATTACGACATTTGATGAATATATAAACCTGGCATTAAAAGGCGACGGCGGCGGGGTGATTGGCGCCTTATTAGATTATTCCTTGTTAAAAACTATCGGCCGCGTCGGCGCGATCATAATACTGGCCGCTTTCGCGTTGATCGGCGTCCTGCTTTCCTTTGAAACTTCGCTGCGCCAGATCCTTGGCGCTATCGGCAGCGGTTGGCAGGGCTTGGCCGAGCTGCTAAGCTTTGATAACCGGGCCGAGCGCCGCAGTCGCAGACAGCAAGGCGAGGCCGGGGGAGAGATTAAGCGGAAGCCGCCGCTAATTATCACACCGGACGATCCGGCGCCCCTGATCGGCGACGCTGAACCTTCGTCTGGCATCCCGCCTATCGTGCCTGCCGCCAATGCCTTTGTCCGCAATTTTATGCCCAGTATCGGCGGCGCCGATGCCGAAGCCGCGGATGTTGATACCGCTGCGGCGCCGGATAAGGTTAAAGAGCAAGCAGTAGCCTCCGCTCCCGAGATACCGCCACGAGATAATATTGTCGCTCTGCCCACGGCGCAACAGCAGCCGGTGGATGGGCCGCCAACGGTAAATCCCGATTACATGCTGCCGCCGGTGGATTTAATTGACGCGGGCATCAAGGTCAGAAACCCGCGAATGAATAAAATTATCACCGATAATATCGCCATTTTGGAGTCCGCGCTGGATAACTTTGGCGTTAAGGCTACGGTAACCCAGGTGGTAGCCGGCCCCTCTGTTACCCGCTATGAGCTGCAGCCGGCTCCAGGAGTCAAGGTAGCTCGGATTACGAGCCTTGCGGATGATATCGCTTTATCGCTGGCTGCGCAGTCTGTACGCATTGAGGCGCCGATACCCGGAAAGAGCGCCATCGGTATTGAGGTGGCGCGTAAAGATATTGATACGGTATATTTCCGGGAAATGGTTGAAAGCGAAAATTTCCAAAAAGCCAAGAGCAAGATGAGCGTTGCATTAGGAAAAAATATCGGCGGCGAAGCAGTGGTTACCGATTTGACAAAAATGCCGCATTTACTGATAGCCGGTACTACCGGCAGCGGTAAAAGCATCTGTATAAATTGCATTATCTGCTCTATTCTTTACAAGGCGCGCCCGGACGAGGTGAAGATCATGCTCATTGACCCCAAGAAGGTAGAGCTGACCGCTTACCATGATTTGCCGCATCTGATCGCCCCGGTGATTAATGACAGCAAAAAAGCGTCTAATGCCCTGAAATGGGCGGTCAATGAAATGGAAAACCGCTATACCCTGTTCGCGGGCGAGGGCGTAAAAGATATCAGCGGTTATAATGCGACCAGGCCGGAAGCGCCGATGTGTAAGATTGTGGTTGTCATTGACGAATTGGCGGATTTAATGCTTGTGGCCAGGCATGACGTGGAGGACAGCATCTGCCGCCTGGCGCAATTGGCCCGCGCCGCGGGAATCCATCTGGTGGTGGCGACGCAGCGGCCTTCGGTCGACGTTATTACCGGCCTCATTAAAGCCAATATCCCATCCAGGATCGCTTTTACCGTCAGCTCGCCGGTTGATAGCAGGACTATTCTCGATACAGGCGGCGCGGAAAAATTACTGGGCCGCGGCGATATGCTTTTTGACCCCATCGGCAATAATAAGCCGATCCGCATCCAGGGTACATTCATTAATGAAAAAGATGTGGCCCGCTTGGTTAAATACTGCCGCTCTCAGGCTGATCCGGCCTTTTTCCCCAATGCGGTGGAGGCGGTGGATACTTTGGGGAGCTTCAGCGCCGCCACAGATGAAGACTTGGATGATTTGTTTTTTGAGGCCGGTATGCTGATCATCAACACCGGCCAGGCTTCAACCAGCTTCCTGCAGCGGCGGCTTGCTATCGGCAACCCGCGCGCCGCGCGGATCATGGATACTTTAGAAGCCAAAGGCGTGGTCGGCGGGCCGAATGGCAGCAAGCCGCGCGATGTTTTGA
>JAAYYR010000067.1 GCA_012515255.1 Clostridia bacterium
ACAAGCATAAATATTGGGCGGATACTCCGCGCAGGAGGGGTGCGATCAGGGATCGCGCCACTTTAGCGTGGCTTGAGCGATATTGACCTAAAAACCGGGGAGGGTTTTATGCGGGAATTATTAAAATCATGGCGGAAGCAGGATGAATATCGGTCTATTCTTGCCTGCATGCGCGAGAAAAAAATTACCGTGCTGTCCGGGCTTTCCGCTTTACCCAAAGCCGCCCTGGCCGCGGCTTTATTTGAGGATAATTGCGGGCCTTTGCTTTTCTTGACTGCCGAGGAAAGCGAGGCCATGGTTTTAGCCGAGGATCTGCGGCCATTTTTAGGCGATCAGGTACTGCATTTCCCCGTATTGGAATTATTGCCATTTGAGGTTTATGCGCATAATATTGAGCTGGTCTCGGCCCGGGTTTCGACGCTGTCTCGCCTGGTGAGCGGGGAAAAACTGCTGGTGGTGTCCTGCGTTAACGCTGTTACCCGGCGTCTGGCGCCGCCCGCAGTTTTTGCCGGCCAGCATATGCCGCTGCGTACAGGCGAGCGGCGCGATTTGAGCCGGCTGGCGGCGCAGTTTGCGGATATGGGCTATGAGCGAACCGCGCTGACTGAGATTCCCGGCACCTTTAGCTTACGCGGCAGTATCATCGATATTTTCCCCATCACGGGGGAGCGCCCCTATCGCCTGGAGTTCTTTGATGATGAGATCGAAAGCATCCGCTATTTTGATCCGGCGAAGCAGCTGTCGCAAGAGAAAATCAAAGATATTTTCCTGCCGCCCGCACGCGAGCTGCCGGTGGACGGCGCGGCGCGGCAAAGGGCGGCGCTGAAGCTGGAGGCCGAGCTGACCGATGCGCTGCGCAAACTGCGCGGCGAGAATAGGCGGCGGGCCGAGCAAACTTTTCAGCCCTTGCTTGAATTTCTTGACCAGGGTTTATGGGATAATGCCCTCGAGATGCTGACCAATTATTTTTATGCCGACGCCGGCAGTATTTTCGATTATCTGCCGGGCGGGATGACGCTGCTTTCCGAGCCGCAATATATTCGCCAGACTTCGCTCGATCAAAAAGACGAGCGCAACAGCAGATATTTCGATCTACTGGAAAGCGGGCGCATTCTGCCCTCATTCTATGACAATTTCCTTGACTACGAAGAACTGCGCGACTGCTTCCTGCACCAGCGGCTACTGCTTCTGTGCCAGCTTAGCATGCAAACCGGCGACATCGTGCCGCAGATTGAGCTCAATCTCGCCAGCCATGAGCTACCGGCCTACGCCCATGACCCGGAAGGCTTTGCCCGCGATATGCGGGATTACCTCCGCCGCGGTTACAGGGTGACCATATCCGCCAGCTCCGAGCTGCGGCTGCAGCGGGCGCGTGAGATCGTCTCCGAGCTGGGATTGGCCGGAGCCAATGTGATGCAGGCCGGCTGGAGCAGCGGTTTTGTCAGCCCTGCCCTGAAAACCGCCCTGGTGACGGAGAAGGAATTATTTGCCAAGGAAGGCCGCAAAAAGCATCGCCGCACCTATAAGGGGGGAGAGCGGATCGATAACTTCCTCGATCTGCGTTCCGGCGATTATGTCGTCCATATCTACCAGGGTATCGGCCAATATATGGGCGTGGAGCGGCTGACCATCGGCGAGATCGAGCGCGATTATCTTCTGATCCGCTATGGCGGGGAAGACCGGCTATACCTGCCTGTCGATCAGCTCGATCTGATCCAGAAATATATCGGCGGCGAAGGCAATGCGCCAAAGCTCAACCGCTTAGGCGGCGCGGAGTGGACCCGCACCAAGGCCAAAGTACGCGCCGCGGTGCAGGAAATGGCGGGCGAGCTATTGCAGCTTTACGCGGCCCGCGAGCAGGTAAAAGGCTTCTCTTTTTCGACCGACGTACCCTGGCAGCGGGAATTTGAGGACGCCTTCCCATATGTGGAAACCGAGGATCAGCTGGTCAGCGCGGCGGAAATCAAGCTAGATATGGAATCGGATCAGGTGATGGACCGCCTGCTTTGCGGCGACGTGGGCTATGGCAAGACAGAGATCGCCTTGCGCGCCGCCTTCAAGGCGATCATGGATATGAAACAAGTGGCGATACTGGTGC
>JAAYYR010000068.1 GCA_012515255.1 Clostridia bacterium
GATGCGCGACGGGGATGCGGTAATTGCCGAAGCCATCCTTTTGCAGATAAGCGCGGATGGTGTTTTTCACTTGTTCCTTGGCTTTTTTAATATTCATTGCGGCTCCTTTTCCCACTCGTTTTCGACTTTTTCGCCGTGAATCCTCCCGGCGGCAAGTCCCGGCAATCGCTCCATCTCCCGGCGATCCAGCACCAGCTTGATCGCCCAGGGCGGTATGGGCGGCGGCTCCCGCCCCTCGTCCAGAAAGACAAAGGCCGTCTCATAGGCGGGCCGGCGCGCGGGAAAGCGGCCGTAACCGTCGGTAAAATAAATCAGGCCCTTGAGATTGGTTAGTTGCCGGCCCGCGATCAATTGGTCGACATAGTCGAAGACAGGGCGGAAATCAGTGCCGCCCAGGCCCTTGATCTGCATCTTGGCCAGATAGTCCCGGAAATCCGCGGTCGAGGTGATAAGAGCATCCGACTGCAATGCGGCGTCGCATTGGATGATATGCAGACGAATCTCGCGGAAAAAGCTCTCGGTTTGGCGCAGGATGGCGGCGGTTTTATCGAGGAATAGCTGCACCGTTTCCCCGGCGCAGGAGGCGGAGGTGTCGACGGCGATCACGAAATCGCGGATCTTTTTGACCTCCTTATACTCCAGCGGCTCGATCAGCGGCATATTGCCGTATAGCTCCATGCCGTAATTGTAATAGATATAATCGAACTCTGCGTCGTCGATCTGCATCGCCTCGCCCCGCACGGCGAAGCGGCGCAGAAAATCGGCGTAATCATAATGGTCGCGGTTGACCTCGCGGATATTTTGCAGGAAAGCGCCCGAGCTTTCGCCCCATTCGCGCGACATGGTCTCAAGGTCGGTTTTCACTGTCTCGCTGATCTGTTGCCAACGCTCTGCCAGCTCTTTGTCCTCAGACGGCGGCAGTCTAAGCGGCAAAATGCCGCCCTCGGTCTTTTCCCGCTCCGGCTGCGGCGCGTCAGACGTCTGCCGCGCTGTTTCCTGCTCATTGGGCGCGGTGTTCTCGCCGCCCACGCCATACCATAATTCATGCTCGTCTTGAAAAAAGAGCCGGGCCGCCGCCGCTAATTCCTCCGCGTCGGGCTTTTGATCAAGCAGATAGCGGTAAATACGCTCCGCGCTGAGTAAAGGCAGCTCCTTTTTTAGTCGAAAAAGATAATCCTGTTGCTGCTTTTGGCGCGCGGTCACGGCCTGCTTGATCCCGGCTTCGGCAATGCTGTTTTCGACCGCCATGTCGCAGGCCAGATCCCAATAAGGGCGGATGATCTTTTCACCGACAAAGGGATGGCGGAACACAAAATGC
The DNA here is from genome assembly GCA_012515255.1 of Clostridia bacterium. Taxonomy (GTDB): domain Bacteria; phylum Bacillota; class Dehalobacteriia; order UBA4068; family UBA4068; genus HGM13862. Next base: position 1,319 of record JAAYYR010000068.1, read on the forward strand.
AGCACGCTGTGCAGTAGCAGCCGGGCCGGGCGTTGATGTTCCGCCTGATATTCGCGGATGATGAACAAAGGTTGATAGAAAACGGTCCGGCCATCAGCGCGCAATCCTTCGATTTGCCGGTCTTCCTCTAAAGTAAATTGAAAGAAGGCCAGGTCGAGGAAGCGCAGCGCGATAAAAAGGCTATTACGGCCCAGGTTGATGATATCATGGGCCAGCCGGGAAATCAGCGCTTGTTTATCGGTGTTTTGCGGTATACTCATTGTTTTGCCGCCGGGCTTTATAGCCGCAGCGCCTCCCGGACGCCGCCAAAGCGGAAATGGTCATTTTTATACTCAAGCAGGCTGGCCAGGCATTGCAGGCTACCATATTGATGGGCGAGCGACAGATATTCATTCAGCTCGTCCTCCGGCAGACCCAGGGTCTGCTCGCCGATATATTGGCTTAACTGCTCCAGATTATCCGCGCGGATCACAGCGATCAGGCGCAGGCGGTCCAGTGTCGCCAAAGCATGGTTGATCTGCCGCCGCCTGGCCGGCGCAATCAGCCGCAGACGCTCCAGGCGCACCTCATCCGTTGGCAGGGCCTCATTAAGATAGGCCTGCAGCCCGAACGTGAAATGAAGGCGGACCGCGCCGTCGTCCAGCTCATAACCATGCTGATACGTACCGTAAATTTGAAAGCCCTCCTGCTCCAAGGCGCGCAGTTTGCCAAAAGGCAAGCTGAGGCCATGATAGCGCCAGCGCAGCTCGTCCGGTGAGGAAAACCAGATCACCGGCTCGGCAAGTTGGCTAAACGGCTGGCGTATGCCGTCTGCGAGCAATTGTTCGCGCCAGGCGTCGATCTCGCCGAAAGTGAGGTTGAGCGGATGGGCCAGGCTGATCAGCGAATCATCAGGGATTGCCCAGGGACGCCCTTGAACGTCGACGCAGCCGCCGGCCGCAAGCAGGCGGAAGGGATGGCGGTCGCGGCCGATGCGACAGCTCCAGATCAGGCGCTCAGCCAGAGGCCTTAGCGCTGGGTTATGCTCATAATCGCGCCGCCATGCCGCGGCGGGCCAGGTCACGCCGGAAACGAAACGGCGGCGCAGCAAGGCGGTCTGCTCAAGGCGCATAGCGAAGACATCGCGCTTTAATTCCTCGAAGCGCCATTCCGCCTCGGCGCCGCCCGCGCCGCTGGGAAAAGAAGCGAGCCGCTCATGGCTTTGGCCATCATATAGCTCTAGGCTGAGATCATCGCTGAGCCGGGCGTAGAACTGCCGTCCGCCGATCTGGTAAAAAACGCGGCCCGCCGCATCAAAGCCAAAATCTGGCA